>CABUQL010000037.1 GCA_902493665.1 uncultured Eubacteriales bacterium | reverse complement strand
TTCTCAAAATATTTCCCGATGCTATAAAAAGCAATCCTGTTAACACACGGTTTACAATCTGCGAAAAAGCAAGACCGCCCATGTCGCTTGCGCCTGCCGTTCCGATAAAAATAAGTATTCCCACCATAATTAAGATTTTTGATATTGTTTTCATATTTATCTTCCTTTCATTTTGTTTTCGCTTGTATACTCATATTTTAATGCATATATTGTCCAATAAAACGTACAATTAATCTTGAAAAGCAAAAAAAAATGTGGTATTATATTTTTAGAAAAAGAAAACATAGGAGGAAGTTATGGATTCTTTAAAAACACTTGAATTTAACAAAATTGTAAATAAATTATCAGCATTTGCCGTTATGGAAACGTCAAAGGACGAAATAAACGAAATACACCCCGAAACAAGCGTAAAAAAAGTGCGCAAAATGCAGGATGAAACTGCGGAGGCGCTTACAATCTGTGTAAAAAGCGGTTCGCCGTCATTTTTATGCCGTTCGGACATAAGAGGCAGTCTTAAAAGATGCGATATGGGCGGTGTTTTAACTCCGGCGGAACTTCTTTCGGCTGCAAGGGTTTTGTCAAGTGCAAGAGGATTTAAAAAATATCTCAAAGAAGAAAATGTTTTGGTTTTAAGAGAGCATATTGAAAGCCTTTACGATGACAAGGCGCTTGAAAACAAAATATTTTCAATTATCATAGACGAAGAAACAATTGCCGACGACGCAAGCAGCGAGCTTCTTGACATAAGAAGAAAATTAAAATCGCAAAACAACAAGGTGCGTGATATCCTTGAAAAAATCGTTTCAGGCTCTGCGCACAGAAAACATCTTCAGGAAAGCATTATTACAATGCGCGGCGACAGATACGTTATTCCCGTAAAAGCCGAGCACAAGGGCGATATCCCCGGTATTGTCCACGATGTGTCGTCAAGCGGGGCAACACTTTTTATCGAGCCGTCATCCGTTGTTGAGGCAAATAACGAAATAAGACGTCTTTCGGTTTTGGAAAAAGAAGAAATCGAAAAAATACTTGCGTCGCTTTCAAACGAAATAAGCGAAGTTTCAAAGCTTATGGAAATAACATACGAAACGCTTATTTTGCTTGATATTATTTTTGCAAAGGCAAAATATGCACTTTCGTGCGACGCATATAAACCTGTTATAAACGATAACGGAATTATAGATTTAAAAAGGGCAAGACATCCGCTTATCGACAGTGAAAAAGTCGTTGCTACAGACATTTATCTCGGAAAAGATTTTGACACGCTCGTTGTAACGGGGCCGAATACGGGCGGTAAAACGGTAACTCTTAAAACAATCGGACTTTTAACGCTTATGGCGCAGTCGGGCATGCATATCACCGCAAAAGAAGGTTCGGTTTTAAGCGTTTTTGAAAATATTTTTGCAGATATCGGCGACGAGCAGAGCATAGAGCAGAGTCTAAGTACTTTTTCGTCGCATATTAAAAATATAGTTGAAATCACGCAGAAGGCAGACTCCAAAACGCTTTGTCTTTTCGACGAACTCGGCGCGGGAACAGACCCTGTTGAAGGTGCGGCTCTTGCGACAAGTATTTTGGAATATGTAAAGACAATGGGAGCCAAAACGTGCGCCACAACGCATTACAGTGAGCTTAAAATGTATGCGCTTTCTGCCGACCGGGTTGAAAATGCGTCGTGCGAGTTTAATGTTGAAACGCTTGCACCGACATACAGACTCCTTATCGGTGTTCCGGGAAAGAGCAATGCATTTGAAATATCAAAAAGGCTCGGTCTTTCGGAGTTTATTATAAACAAAGCGAAAGAACACATAGACGCCGAAAGTGTTAAGCTTGAGGACGTGCTTTCCGAGCTTGAAAGAAACAGAATAAAAGCCGAAGAAGAACGTGAAAAGGCCGAGGCATACAAGGCTGAAGCCGAAAAACTGCGTGCGGCTGCGGCATCCAAAAACAGAGCGTTAAATGAAAAAACGGATAAAATTATTGAAAAGGCAAAAGAAAAGGCGCAAAAAGTTATAAGCGAGGCAAAAGACGAGGCAGACAAGCTTATAGGCGATATGAAACGTGCACAGAAGATAAAAGATGAAAAAGAAGCGGCACGTCTTATGGAAAAAGCAAGAAAAACGCTCAGCGACAAGAAAAAGAAAAGCGCCAAACTTGCACAGAGCACACCTGATTTTGCACCCGGAAAACCGCCGAAAACCGTTAAAAAAGGCGACACCGTAAAGATTTTAAGCATAGGTCAGACGGGAACGGTTATCACTCTTCCCGATTCAAAAGGAAACTTGCAGGTTAAAGCAGGAATAATGAAAATAAGCTCAAATCTTTCGGATTTGCGTCTTGTAAAAGAAGAAAAACTGAAAACAAAGACCGCAAAATCAGGCGGAAATATTGCAAAAACAATGAGCGTCGGCACGGAGCTTGATTTAAGAGGCGAAAATGTTGAGGATGCAATATATCTTATAGAAAAATTTCTTGACGACGCAATACTTTCATCGCTTTCGACAGTGAGAATAATTCACGGAAAAGGCACGGGAGTTTTGCGAAGCGGTATTCATTCGTATCTTAAAAAACAGCCTAGAGTAAAATCATTCAGGCTCGGAACTTTTGGGGAAGGCGATTCGGGAGTAACGGTAGTCGAGCTTAAGTAGGGACGCCAAAAGCAAATTTGCTTTTTTAAACCATATGTGTTTTGGATTTCGGCGCACGGTCAACAGAAATTTTAATAAAAATATAACGGTATTTTATCTGCCGCATAAAAGAGGAAAAATTATGGCAAAAGAAAGTAATCAGCGTTTAAAACTGCTTTATCTTTTAAAAATTCTCCTTGAAAACACAGACGAAAAGCATCATCTTACAATGAACGAAATAATCGAAAGACTGGGCACTTACGGCATTAAAGCCGAAAGAAAGTCGCTTTATGCAAACATTGAGGACTTAAAACTTTTCGGATATGATATTATTTGTGAGAAGAACAAGAATTTTGGGTATTATATAGCAGAAAGGGAGTTTGAACTGCCCGAACTTAAGCTTTTGGCGGACTGCGTTTTGGCATCAAGGTTTATTACAGAGAAAAAAAGCAGCCGTCTTATAAAAAAGATAGAATCGCTTACGAGCAAGCATTATGCCGCTGAGCTTCAAAGACAGATTTATATGAGCGACAGCATAAAAAATATGAACGAAAAAATATATTACAGTGTTGACAAACTGCACAATGCCATTGCGTCTTTGAAAAAAATATCCTTTAAGTATTACGAATACAATACCGATAAAGAAAAAGTACTTAAAAACGGCGGAAACGATTATGTTGTTTCACCTTACAGTCTGGCGTTTTCGGACGGATACTACTATCTTATTTCACATTATCCAAAATACGAAAATCTTACGCAGTTTCGTGTTGACAGAATGACGGATATTAAAATTCTTGATGAAAAAAGCGAAAACATCTGCGATGTAATGTACGAAGGTTTTAACATAGGTGAGTATTCAAAAAAGATTTTCGGTATGTTTTCGGGCAAAACTGAAAATGTAAAGCTTTTGTGCGACAATTCAATTATAAATTCCGTAATTGACAGATTCGGAGAAAGTGTTATAATAATGAAAAATGATGACAAATCGTTTTTTGCAAACGTAAATGTAAATGTCAGCCCGACATTTTTTGCATGGGTTTTTACCTTCGGCGGAAAAATTGTTATATCGGGTCCCGAAAATGTTAAAGAGGAATTTAAAAATACACTTTTAAATGTTAGGAGAGGATACCAATGATAAAAGCATGCATATTTGACCTTGACGGAACAATTGCAGACACAATCGAAACAATTACTTACTACGGAAACAGAGCGCTGAATAAATTCGGATTCGGCGATATCGACAGTGAAACATATAAGCTTTTGGTCGGAAACGGCTATGAAATTCTTGTTAAAAATATGCTTAACACGCTCGGCGTATACACCGACAAGGTTTACAACGAAATGAAAGAGTTTTATCATGACGACTACGAAACCGATTCGATGTATAAAACAAAAATATACGACGGAATGAAAGAGCTTGTAAAATTCCTCGGCGAAAACAAAATTAAAAGAGGCGTTCTCACAAACAAACCTCAGGGCGCGGCAGACGATGTTATAAAATATTTTTTTGAAGACAACAGTTTTGAAATTGTAAGCGGTATTTCCGACGGCGACAAATTAAAACCCGACCCGCAAAGACTTTTTAAAATGCTTGAAAAAATGGGCGTAAAAAATGACGAAGTGTTGTATTTCGGCGACACAAAAACAGATATGCAGACAGGCAAAAACGCAAATCTTTTCACAATCGGCGTTCTCTGGGGATTTAGAAGCAAAGAAGAACTTCTTACAAACGGCGCGGATATGCTTGCGTCGCACCCCGATGAAATTATTGAATACATAAAAAAACAAAATAATATAAAGTAATAATTATTTTAAAAAATTTAATATATATTAACAATATAAAATAATTTCGGAAGGAATTTGATGTTTTGTGTCGAATATCTTTTAATTGGATAAAAATAATAAAGTTTTATAAAATTTAATATAAAAACGAAAGGAAACGATACGATGACTCCGATTTACAAAAGAGTACTTTTAAAACTCAGCGGCGAGGCGCTTGCGGGAGAGAAAGGATTCGGACTTTGCGAAGAAACAATCGGCAAAATTACCGACACCATTAAAAAATGCGTTGATATGGGGGTTGAAGTTGCAATAGTTGTCGGCGGCGGAAACTTCTGGAGAGGAAGAACCGGCGAAAAAATGGACAGAACGAGAGCCGACCATATGGGTATGCTTGCAACGGTTATAAATTCGCTTGCACTTCAGGACGCACTTGAGCAAAGAGGTGTTCCCACAAGAGTTCAGACGGCAGTTTCAATGCGTCAGTTTGCAGAACCTTATATAAGAGGCAAGGCGGAAAGACATCTCGATAAAGGCAGAGTTGTAATTTTCGGATGCGGAACGGGAAATCCGTTTTTCTCAACAGATACGGCGGCAGCGCTCAGAGCAGTTGAAATTTCCGCCGAAGTTATACTTCTTGCAAAGAAGGTTGACGGCGTTTACGACAGCGATCCGCACATAAACAAAAACGCAAAGAAATTTGATACTCTTTCATATATCGACGTTTTAAACAAAGGACTTAAGGTTATGGATTCAACCGCAACGTCGCTTTGTATGGATAACAAAATTCCGATAAGAGTTTTCGGTCTTGACGACCCCGACAATATTTTAAGAGCTCTTTCGGGAGAAAATATCGGAACAATCGTAGAATAATAAGCAAAAAAGATTAAACTTAAATCTTTGATGGCGTTAAAAACGGAAAGGACGATGAAAAATGGCAGGAAAATACGAACAGTTTGAAATAAAAATGAAAAAGAGCATTGCTGTTCTTGACAGCGATCTTAACACAATAAGAGCAGGAAGAGCAAATCCTTCGATTCTCGATAAAGTAACGGTTGAATATTACGGAGCGGCATCTCCCATTGCACAGGTTGCAACGGTTTCGGTTCCTGATCCGAGAACAATTATGATTCAGCCGTGGGACGCAACACTTATTTCGGAAATCGAAAAAGCGATTCTTAAATCGGAGCTCGGAATAAATCCTCAAAACGACGGTAAGAGCATAAGACTTAACTTCCCGCCGCTTACTGAGGAAAGAAGAAAAGAAATCGTTAAAGAAGTCGGTAAAAAAGAAGAGGGCACAAAGGTTGCAATAAGAGCAATCAGACGTGACGCTATGGACTTTTACAAAAACGAAAAGAAAAACGGCGAAATCACAGAAGACGATTTGAAGGGTATTGAAAAAGACATTCAAAACCTTACAGACAAATACATCAAAGAGATCGAAGACACATGCGCAAAGAAAGAAAAAGAAATTCTTTCTGTTTAATAAATTGCACCGGAGAATGACAAATCAGAGGCAAGTCTTCGGCGTTAAGGGATTTGTGCATGAAAATATTAACTAATAACTACGGACGGATTTTTAATTCGTCCGTATATTTGACAGGGTGAAATTATGTTTGGATTTGGCAAAAACAAAAAACATCATCTTATGCGAAAGCTTGATGAAAACAACATACCGGCGCACGTTGCAATCATAATGGACGGAAACGGCAGATGGGCAAAAAAACACAGACTGCCAAGAAGCGTCGGACACAGTATGGGCGCAAAAAATCTTGAAAAAATCGTTGATTTTGCGGGAAATATGGGTGTAAAACATCTTACGGTATACGCTTTTTCAACGGAAAACTGGAAACGCCCGAAAGAAGAAGTCGACGCACTTATGAAGCTTTTAAAAGATTACCTTCTTGATTTTGACAATCTTTTGGGTTCAAAGGATGCAAGACTTCGTGTTATCGGTTACAGAAAAGAGCTTTCCGACGAAATAAACGAACTTATTGACATATGCGAAGAAAAGTCAAAGCACAAAACCGGAATTTCAATAAACATCGCCTTAAATTACGGCGGAAGACTTGAAATATGCCAGGCAATGCAAAAAATAGCACAGAAGGTTAAAGACGGAGAAATCAATCCGCAGGATATAGACGAAAAAATGATATCCGAAAACCTTTATACATACGATATTCCCGACCCCGATTTAATTATAAGACCGAGCGGCGAATACAGACTCAGCAACTTTCTTTTGTGGCAGTGTGCATACAGTGAATTTTGGTTTTCAAATGTATACTGGCCTGATTTTTCAACAAAAAAATTTGAAGAAGCAATTATTGATTATCAAATGAGAAACAGACGTTTCGGAGGAGTTTGATTTGAAAAATCAGAGGCATATTGTGCGCCGAATCAAAAAATTACTTATGAATAATTAAGCCTGCATTTATATTTTGCAAGGCGGAAACGGGGAATTTAAAAATGAACAAAATCCGGATTATTATTGGTATGGTGGGATTTGCACTTGTTATAGGCATAATTTATTTGGGAAGCCTTTCGCTTGCGGTCGCGCTTTCTGCGGTTATGCTTATTGCGCTTACGGAAATGTATAAAACACTGTCGCTTTTTAAAAGCAGCAAAGCGGCGGCGGTTTTGGGATACATCTTCTGCATCGGATTTCTTGTTTTTAATATCCGCGGAGTTTTTTTAAACTCGCTTGATTATTCTTCTTTTTCGCTAAAATTTACAATAAGTATAATATGCTACTTAATCGCACTCGGAATTTATACGGTTCTCTGTTTTGACAAAACCGATTTCCGTCTTATATGCGTAAGCTTTTTTTCAACGGTATACATTACAGTAATGTTTTCGCATGTTCTTCTTGTAAGACAGTTAAACTGCGGTGCGGTGCTTGTATGGGTGGTTTTACTGTCGGCATGGGGAACCGATACATTTGCATATACATTCGGAAAAATGATGGGAAAAACACCGCTTATCCCGAATGTCAGCAGTAAAAAAACAGTTGAAGGAGCGCTCGGCGGAATAATCGGATGTGTTGCCGTTATTGTGATTTTTGCGCTTTTGTGCCAAAGCTTCGGATACAAGGTGAGATATTCATATCTTATTTTGCTTTCTGTCGTATCATCGGTTATTTCTCAGTTCGGCGACCTCATTGCGTCATGCATTAAAAGAAGCTATAATGCAAAAGATTACGGGCACATTCTCCCCGGACACGGCGGTATGATGGACAGATTTGATTCGGTTTTGACGGTTGCACCGCTTGTTTATTATGTATGCCTGCTTTTGCCGGTAATAACAAAGTAACAGGTTTTGCCGTTACATTAAAAAGGTGATAAATTTGAAAAAAAACGTTGTAATACTCGGTTCGACAGGTTCTATAGGAACACAGACGGCGGACGTTATAAGACATAGTGAAAATTTTAAAATACTTGCGGTTACGGCGCAAAAAAACATAAAGGTTTTAGAGGAGCAGATAAGAGAGTTTTCGCCCGAATACGCCTGCATTGCGGACGAAAGTCTTTATTCCGATTTAAAAACGAGAGTTTCCGATACAAACACAAAAATTTTAACGTCGCAGGAAGGGTTAATGCAGACTGCGTCACTTGATAAAAGCGATATCGTTTTGTCATCGATTGTCGGAATTGCAGGACTTAAACCGACGCTTTGCGCAATCGAGGCGAAGAAAACAATTGCTCTTGCAAACAAAGAAACGCTTGTGTGCGCCGGCGAACTTGTAAATAAAAAAGCAGAGGAAAACGGCGTAAACATTATTCCTGTCGACAGCGAGCACAGTGCAATTTTTCAATGCTTAAAAAATGAAAAAAAGGAAAAAATACAAAGGATTATACTGACGGCGTCGGGAGGTCCTTTTTTCGGAAAGAAAAAAGATGAACTTTTAAACATAACAAAAAACGAAGCTTTAAAGCATCCTAACTGGGTTATGGGACAAAAAATAACAATCGACAGCGCAACGCTTATGAACAAAGGCCTTGAAGTTATTGAGGCAAAGTGGCTTTTCGGCGTTGACGCTAAAAAAATAACGCCTATGGTGCACAGACAAAGCATTATTCATTCAATGGTTGAATTTGTTGACAATTCGATAATCGCCCAGCTCGGAAGCGCCGAT
>CABUQL010000036.1 GCA_902493665.1 uncultured Eubacteriales bacterium | reverse complement strand
GAAAATTTAAACCTGCCCGCTTATCAGGCAGGTTTAAATTTATAAAATGTATAATTTCATTATCTATCTTGTGTATTCCGAGATAAAATATACATCGCCGGTATTTACATCAGCATAAAAATTTCCGACTTTTTCTTCGGACATACATGCAAAAAAGAAATGATTTTTAACAGCACCGCTTTTAAAATCAAATGGAGTTAAGCGGTCATAATTGTATCCGTCAAACTGCCTTACTTTGATAAGAAGGTCGGGAAGATGTGTTTTTGTTTCGTTGTCGACAATATAAAGTCTGTCGCGTATAACGCCGAATGACGGGGATTCTTTCATATGCACTGCGGTATAAGTGTCGGTTTCGTATTTGTATTGCAGAAAATCGTATTCGTATTTTTTTAAGCTTTCTTCAAGTTTTTGATCCTCTGCTTTTTCGGGTTCTTTAATTTCAAATTCACTGTTTGTATCAAGCTTTGATGTGTCGCCGACAGAAAAATATACGCTTTTGATTTCATCTTCTTTAATAACGGGTAAATCGTTTATTGTAAAATAAAAATCAATGTGCCCGTTTCCGCCGCCCTCTGAAACGGAAATCTCTTTTGCCTCATTGCCGTTTATCATAATTTTAACGTGCTTTAAAACGTCTTCATACTTTCCTTCGGGTGACGATGTTACCTCACCTCGCTTCATATATGAAATGTCCGTAAGAATTTCTGTTATGTTTGCACTGTGAAACAATCCCAGATTCTGATAAAATGCCGTATTTAACGTGTATTTTTTGCCGTCGCAGAAAAGATTTGCGTGAAATAATTTTGCATCGCCGCAGCCTGTTATTTTGCCGTCGGATTTTAAAATGTAAAATGCGCCGATTCCCTGGTCATCTCTTGCGGTATTCGGGTTTTCGCCCTCCGATAAAAATACGGAATAAACCTTGCCCGAACGGTAAGGGTCGGTAACGGAAAGCGTTCTTTCCGACTGCGACCACAAAACGTCAAATCCGAGATTTTTAAGTTCTTCCGCCAATATGTATGTTGTTCCGCCTATGTTGTATGATGTAATTAACTCTCCGCCGATGTGTGCGGTAATGTCAGTCTTTAAATAGTTTCCCATAATTTTTCCCGGAGAAATATCCGAATCTTTCACCTCGGGAGGTGCGCCGTTTTGCGCATGTTTTGAAACCGTTATATCAAGACGTCTTTCCCCGTCGCTGTAATAAATGTCAAAACCGTAGTATTTCATGTTTTCGGCATTTATAAGTGTTTTTCCGCCTATGTTTACCGCATCTGTTCTATGTCCGTTTAAATATGTTTTAATGTCTGTGCTGTAATAATTTCCGGCAATGTCGCCGTTTTTTGCATAAGTTTTGACCGGCAAATGTGATACCGATATTAAAATTGTTAAAATTAAAATCAGGCATTTTTTCATATTGATTCCTCCGAAATTTTTGTTTTAAATTGCAGCGGATGTCTGTACGGTTATTTTAACATAATAATTTTTTACGGTCAATAAAAAAAGGATTTATGCACATAGATTGCACAAATCCTTTAATTTATAACTTAGTTATTGTAAAATGCTTTTTGGAAAATTGTAATTTTCAAAAACTATAATGAAAAAATTATTTGCAGTTTTTTAAAACTTCGGGAATACTCCAATTGTTATCTTCAAGCGCTTTTTCGGACTTTTCACTGTCAAAGCCTAAAATGTCGCATACTATCTGAATCATACGCTTTCTGAGCTTTATATTTGTCGGCTTTAAGTTTATCATAAGGTTTTCGTAAACATAACCGCATCTTATAAACGAAACGGTTGTAAGCATATTTAAAACAAGTTTTTGGGCAGTTCCGGCTTTGAGTCTTGTCGAGCCCGTTACAACTTCTGCGCCTGTGTCTGTGCAGATTGAAATTTTTGCTTCTTTGTCAAGAAGGCTGTCTTTGTTTGATGTAACTCCGACAGTTGCGCATCCGAGTGAATTTGCATATTTTACCGCATTTACAACGTATGCTGCGCCTCCTGCGGCGGAAATTCCCACAACAACGTCGTTTGGTTTAAGACCTCGTTTTTTAAGCTCTGCAACGCCTTCTTCGGGATTGTCTTCTGCGTTTTCCGCAGCTTTTCTGAGCGCTCCGTCGCCGCCGGCTATAATTCCCGTTACCATATCGGGCGCTGCACCGAAGGTCGGGGGACACTCTGAGGCATCCAAAACGCCGAGTCTGCCCGATGTTCCCGCACCGAGGTAAAAGAGTCTGCCTCCGCTTTTAAAAGCCTTGCAAATCTCCTCAACGGCGCTTGCAATGCTTAAGAGTTCGTTGTCAACCGCTTTTACCGCATTAAAGTTTTCTTCGCTCATAAGCTTTAACTGCGATACGGTGTCAAGCTCGCTTATTTTTTTTGTTTTAGGGTTTCTCATTTCCGTTTTTAACATAAATTATTGCTCTCCTTTTGTAAGGCACTAAAGAGTCGAACACAATATGGTTTATAAAGGCAAATTTGTCATAACGCTTTGTCAAAATGCTCGTAAATCCACAAAGGGTTTATTCCGCTTTTTCCTTGCCTAAGTCTCTAGTGCCAAGAACTAAAATTCGTTTTTTATAACTCTAAGTAAATTTTTTGCATAGTGCGTAAATCCCAAATCATTCGGATGCAGGTTTTTTTGGCTGCCGAAAAATTTTGTATCGTGCGATGTAAGATTAAGACCGTCCGTAACTTTTGGAATTTCGTATTCGTTGCACACATTTTTAATGATGTCTGTAAGTTCAAAAAAGCTTCCCATGCTCTTTTCTTCATTTATGTCATATCTCCAGATGGGGGTTAAAACATGTATTTTGTTTTTGTCGTAAACTTCGGTAAGTTTTTTGAAAAACTGCGTAACTTTATTTAAAAACTCTTCTTTGGTTTCGTATCTTTGCCAATCGTTTGTGCCGTATGCAACAAAAATCATATCGGGATTGTAATTAAGGTTTTCGTCAATTGCATCGGAGTCGAAAACATATCCGCCGACACCCTGATTTAAAAGATTTGCGTTAAGATCCATACAAACCTGCACGGGATACGCAAAAGAGGGGTGCCTTGCGTCCATTCCCTGTGTTATGGAGTCGCCCATAAAAAGAATTGATTTATCATATGCCGGCACGCTTTTTATTTCGGCACTGTCATCAAGCTTAAAACCTGTTATTTCAAGCTCGCAAAGGTGGGGTAGATAAATTGTAATGCGGTGGCTTTTTTCATCGTATATATCAAAAGCAAATTCAATTTCTCCCTTGTTTTGAAGAGGCTCGCAGCCTTCGCTTTTTGAAAAAAATCCGTCAATGAATAAATCAAAATAAAGCCAGTTTCTTGCAAAATTTAAAACCTTGTAACCGATTTTTACGGATTTTGAATTTGTGTAAAAATCAAAGCAAACTCCCGACGGGCAGGCACTTCTGATTCTCAATGCTTCTTTTGACGTGTATGCGTTTTCCTGTTTTTTTGTAAAACGCGAAAAACTGATGCCGCTATCCGTTTTGTATACCGAAACAGCGCCTTTTGCAATGCTTTTTACAGTGTCAAACACTTTATTGATATTTTCTGACATGACTTAAGATTCTCCTTTTGTAAATTTGTTATAATCAGCAGTAAAAGTTTCTTTAAAACCTTCGTTGTGAACATTTAAAAGATTGCAGCACAAAACGCAGGCTCCGTATATCTGCGGAAGGTCTGGAATTATAAGATTCAAATTCCTGTCAAGGTTCTTTTTGAAAACTTCCGTTACTATTTCTCTTTGATTCATTATTCCGCCGGCAACAATTACCGTATTTCCGCAGTCATATTTTTTAGCCGCAAAGTTAATCTTTTTTGCAAGTGCGCTTATGTTTTTATCGATGATTTGCTTTGCAACCTCGTCACCGCTTTTGTATGCCGCAAAAACTTCGTTTGAAAAAGAGGCGATAAAGGATTTGTCCTCCATGTAAATTCTGTTGATGCTTTCCCATATTCCCGCACCGAGCTTTTGCTCGACAAGGTCGGTTATAAGCGTTTTGGGACCTATCATATCGTTTTGCGCAAGTGCGGCACAGATTGCATCTCTGCCGATGTCATATCCGCTTCCGGCGCCGTCAAATAAGTATCCCCATCCGCCGACTCTGTTGATTTTGGTTCCGTTTATTGCGCAGACATTTGAACCTGTTCCGCAAATTGCCGTTATACATTTTCCGCTTGTAACACTTGCGGAAATGTTGAAAATGTCACTGTTGCAATCGGTTATGATGTCTTCGTACGTTTCTTTTAAAAAGCTTTTAATGTTTTCTCTGTTGTTTCCCGAAAGAGCGCCCGCAATTCCGCAGTAAATCGCAGATACGTTTGTTTCAAGTGTTCTAAGGCTTTCTATTCCGGTTTTTAAAATTTCGCACGTTCTTTCAATTCCGCAGATGTTCGGGTTGCAGCCGTCAAGTATAATTCTTCGTTTTACATTTCCCTGCTCCGAAATCAGCAAAAATTCTGTTTTTGTTCCGCCGCCGTCTATTGCAATCATCATATTTGCAACTGCATATTTGTGGTCTAAAAGTTTATCGATTGAAACTTTAAATATTTCAGAAAGACGGCACAGATTTTCAATGTCGGGAATGGAAAGACACTGTTCCCATTTTGAAACCGACTGCGGACTTACGTGCAGCATCTGCGCCAGTTCATACTGTTTTATTCCGTTTTTGTGTCTGTATTTTTTTATGTTATCGGCAAGCGATTGGATTTTAAACATATTCTTAAAACTCCCGTTATTTTAATGCAAAACTTTCGTTTTGTTATATTTCCCACGCTTTTATTTCAAAGCGGTCAAGCTTTCCTTCGTATACAAATTCATTTCCGACTTTTTTAAATCCTTCGGGAAGAGCTTTTTCCGAAACGCCGTATTCTTCGGCATTAAATCTTAATGTGAATTTTTGCGCATCATCTGAAATGTTTGCTGCAAAAATAACTGTTTTTTCTTTGTTTCTGTATTGCCAAGCTCCGCCAAGCACCCAATCAGAAACAATATCTTCGTCAAAATGAAGTCCCGCACGTGTAATCATTTTACTGTCCGTTTCTGTTTTTATAACAGGGGGACGGAGCATTTTTGACGAATTGAAAAGTTTTGTGTATTTGTAACGCATATTAACTGCATTTTTCAAAAATTCCATGTGCTTTTCGGAATATATGATGTCAGCCTTGCACCAGCCGAGCTGCTGACCGTATAAGAGCGATTTTGCGGTGCAGTATTTGAAAAAGTCAAAATCGTCTTTTTTGGCGCCTATTGTGCAGCGGCCGATAAGCTGGATATAGCCGGCGTAAATTGCCGAATATGCAGGCACTTCGCTGCCCTGAACCCACATCCATGTCAAAAATCCGTCAAAGCTTTTCATAAACGGTTCGTTTTGACATTCCGAAAAATAAAATTTGTCATCGGGCTTTTGAGTGTTTATTTCTTTCATCATTGTGTTGTAACCTTCAACCCAGTAGTTTCCGCCGCCGGGAAGATGATTGTGTTCTTTGCTGTAGCACGGAATTGCGGCAGCTGCCGAAACCTGGTCAAAGTATATGCCGTCAACACCGGTTTCGCACTCGATGTCATGTGTGAGTTTTTTCATTATTTTATGCCATGTTGCAGATGTTCCGCACATTGGAGCAAGATATGATTTTTCGCCGTTTACCGTTCTTTGCGGATATCTTTCCGTTACGTAACTTCCGTCTTCTTTAAGTTTTGCGTTTTTGTATCCCGTGTTTTTAAAGTTGACCTCGTGATCTTTTTCATAATCGTGAATTTCCCATCCTACCGCATTAATGTAGGGGATAACGGTGATGTTGTTTTCCTGAAGAAGCTTAACCTTTTCTTTAAAACCGTCTTTTGCGGGCAAAAAGTGAGGATATTCAATGTTAAACGGAATCTGATGCCAGTTATACACATGATACGCAATCGGCATACCAAGCTCTTTTTGCAAAGCAATCGGTGCTTCATACCAATACTTACTGTCATAAATATCACTGCCGGCGCTCAGGCTCATTGGCTTGTTGTCGCCCTGCGATTCACTGTTGGGAATATAGTCGCATATCCAGAACGGGATATTTTTAAAACGCTCTTTTGTGTCTTCGCGTCCGTTTTCGCCGATTTCCGGAAGCCATGTTGCCTCTCTTTTAACAAAATCGGCATAAAGCATAGCGGCATCATACCAATCGCCTTTTAAAAACTGCCATTTGCATTTTCCCCACGGTTCAAATGAGTTGTGGGCAAGACTTGCACCCGGTGCAAAAAATTTAACTTCTGCAAAGAGTATTTTGTCTTTGGCAGACATTTTAAAATACTTTGATGCAGCCTTTCCGTCTTCAATACCTATGTATATTCCGCTTGTTTTGCCGTACATTGCAAAAAACTGCATGCATGTTGCAGAGTGCGGATAGTAGTCTTCATATGCATATTCTTTGTCCTGCGCTTCTTCTATAACCTTTCCCGAATGGATAGGTAAAAAGTAATTCATGTGCTCGCCCGTAACTTTCGGAGTGGGGTAGGTTATTTCCATTACCGATATGTTGTCGTTGTTGTTTATAACTTTTTGAGTCCATTCGACATATCCGTCGAATTCTTTTGCACACATAAATACCGTAATGTCTTTAACACCCTTCGGGTTTTCAAAAACAAATTCGGTATTTTTAAATATTTTTTTAACTTTAACGTTTTCCCAAAGCTCGGAAGAATCAACAAGTATGTTTTCTTCTGTTTCAATGTTTTTAAGTCTCATATAAAAAAGCGGTGTTTTTAAGATAACCGCATCGCCGAATTTTCCGTTTTCAATTACAGCACCGTTATCTTTTGTGCTGATGTTAATTTCGTAGTTTTCGCCTTTAATGCAATGCATTTTATACAACTCCTTTGTTAAGAATTCGGGCATTGTTAAAAATCCCCCTCCGGCTATGTTGTAATTACATTTTAGTTTATTTTTAAAGTAAAGTCAAACACTTAATATGCTAATAAAACAAAAAAATCGTAATAAAATCAACCAAGAGTTGTTTTTAATGCATTTTTTCGTATAAAACAGAAAATTTAACACAATATGCCCCTAATTATTGCCTTGTGCGCAAAAAATCCGCCGGATTTTTCGGCGGATTTTATAAGAATTATTATTTAAATTTATTCGGATAATGTGTCTGCAAATTCATCAAGCAATCCCAAATCCCATAAAAGACGTGATAAAATGTATTTATCCCTTACGTCTTTTGTTGTTTTAAACGTCATCGGCATAATGCTCTTTTCTAATCCAATGTCGCTGCAAAGTTTGGGAGCTTTAATCGTGTCGAGAATTTTTTCGATTTCGTCTGCCGTCGGAAGTTCTTCGGAAACGATTTTTAAAATTTCGTCCCAGTTTTCAATTATTTTGTCAAGACGCTTTTTGTGGCTTCCAAGATTGTATTTCTGCTCGGTTTTTTCCTGCGAAATCATGGATTCCGCACCGACTCCGACAAAATCGCGGAGTTCTTTGTTCCATTTTTCGTTGTCAAAACTTTTAACGTATGCCAAGGCCTTGTCTTTGTCGGGTGTCACTTTTTTAAGTTTGTCGTAGAGCTTTGCCGCTGTAAATGTTCCTATACCGCACTGTATGCCGTGCATATCCGCAGGTGTTCCTTTTGAAAGAGCACGCATATCCCAAACGTGAGAAATGTAATGCTCCATGCCTGACGCAGGTCTTGAAAGTCCGGCGTAATTCATTGCCACACCGCTTTTTACAAGTCCCGAGAAAACTGCCTCAATTGCATCGTCATCTCTTTTTAAAAGTCCGTCCGCATTGTCAACGCATTTTTTAAGGGCGCTTCTTACAAGCTTTGCAACCGCTTCGCAGTAGTATTCTCCCAAAAGAAGCTTTGCAATTCTCCATTCGCATATGCTCACATATTTTGCAATCATATCGCCGAGCCCTGATTTAAGCATTTGGTCGGGAGCGGTTTTTAAAATGTCGGTATCGCCGATTATAAAATCGGGCGCTTTTGAATTAACTGAAATTTTAAATCCGTCAATAATTGTTGAGGACGTTGCGGAAGCATATCCGTCCATAGACGGTGCCGTTGCAACGATTATGTAAGGTCGTTTTGAAACGTTTGAAACGATTTTTCCGATATCGTTTACAACGCCCGAACCAATTGCAACTATTATATCGCATGTTGTATCAAAATGCATAACGGCACTGCCGACTGCTCTTTCGTCGGGTTCCAAAGCGCCGTCCTGAAATATATATTTTGAATAAGCAATGTTGTTTTCGTTTAAAATGTTAATTACTTTTTCGCCCGCAACATTAAAAGTGTTTTTGTCGGCAAGCACAAAGACTTTTTTATAATCTTTTACAAAATCTATAAGCTTTTTAATTGCGCCTTTGCCCGATACAACTTCTTTTACAGTAGATTTGTGTTCTTTGCCGCAAATAGGGCATACTCCTGTTTTTTTAGATGCACACATAAAATTTATTCTCCTTCTTTTAAAGTATTTAAGATGTGTTTTATATCGTTAAAAATATAAGTCGGTTTTATATCGCCGTTGTTTACGTCGTCCATAGTGGCTTCACCGCTCAGAACCATAACGGAATCGATTTTTGCATTTACCCCGCAGGCAATGTCGGTGTAAATTCTGTCGCCGATAATTACTGTTTCATCTTTTGTAAATCCCGTTTTTTCAATTGCAAGATTTACCATGTCGGGACGCGGTT
>CABUQL010000035.1 GCA_902493665.1 uncultured Eubacteriales bacterium | reverse complement strand
TTACGAGCGAAAATCCGTTTGAATGAACACCGCTCGACTTAAGAGCCAAAATAACGTCGCCCTCTTTTATTGTTTTGTTGTCGAGTACTTTGTTTCTGTCAACAACACCTACGCTGAAGCCTGCAAGGTCGTATTCGTCCTCGGGATAAAATCCCGGCATTTCGGCAGTTTCTCCGCCGATAAGAGCCGCACCCGACTGCACGCATCCGTCTGCAACACCCGACACTATTTTTGCTATTTTTTCGGGATAATTTTTGCCGACCGCAATATAATCCAAAAAGAATAACGGTTTTGCTCCGCAGCAGATTATATCGTTTACGCACATTGCAACGCAGTCAATGCCGACCGTGTCGTGTTTATTCATTAAAAATGCCATTTTAA
Source organism: uncultured Eubacteriales bacterium (assembly GCA_902493665.1). Classification (GTDB taxonomy): domain Bacteria; phylum Bacillota; class Clostridia; order UMGS1810; family UMGS1810; genus SIG430. Next base: position 8,401 of record CABUQL010000035.1, on the reverse strand, counting down.
GCTTTGTTCCCACGCCGTCGGTACCGCTTACAAGAACAGGTTTTTCAATTCCCGTAAGGTCAAGTTCAAAAAGACCGCCGAAACCTCCGATATCGCTCATTGCGCCCTTTGTGAGTGTTTTTGCAATATGTGTTTTCATAAGTTCAACGGCTCTGTAGCCTGCGGTAATATCAACGCCGGCTTCTTTATAACTTTCGCTAAAGCTTTTCATTTGTCAAATCCTTTCATAAGTAGTGATAAGGCGACGAATTTTTAAAATCCCGAGGCCTTGTTTACCGAAATTTGGTTTGCCTTATAAAGTAAAAATTTAATTCTTTATTCATTCGCATTATCTTTTTTTTCGTGAATTTTTCTTGAAAACTTGTTTTCAAATCTGTTTTTGCCCGTATCATCGGGAATCTGTGTGGGATATTTTGAATCAAAGCAGGCTGCGCAGTAGCCCTCGCCGCACTTTGTTCCGATAAGCATTGAAAGATGCTCCGTATTAAGATATCCCAAACTGTCAACGCCGATTTTTTCTTCAATTTCTTTTATTGTGTGATTGCACGCAATTAAGGAATCTCTCGAATCAATATCCGTTCCGTAGTAGCACGGATTTAAAAACGGAGGAGCGGAAACTCTCATATGAACCTCAGTTGCGCCCGCTTCTCTTAAAAGCTTAACTATTCTTGCGCTTGTTGTTCCTCTTACGATTGAATCGTCAATTAAAATTACTCTTTTTCCTTTAACTGTTTCGCCTACTGTGTTAAGCTTTATTCTGACACTTTTTTCTCTTGTTTTCTGCCCGGGAGAAATAAAAGTTCTTCCTATATATTTGTTTTTTATAAAACCTATGCCGTAAGGGATACCCGACTGCCTTGAATATCCTATTGCAGCATCGATTCCCGAATCGGGAACGCCGATTACAACGTCCGCCGCAACGGGGTGTTCCATTGCAAGACAGGCACCCGCTTTAAGACGCGCACTGTGAACGCTTATTCCTTCAATGTGCGAATCGGGGCGTGCAAAATAGATGTATTCAAATATGCATATTTTATGTTCGCTTTTGTTGCAGTGGTCTTTTATTGTGCGTATGCCGTTTTCCTCAAATATAACAATTTCGCCCGGCTCGACATCTCTTATGTATTTTGCGCCTACCGCATCAAGAGCGCAGCTTTCCGATGCAACAATGTATGCGCCGTCCTCAGTCATGCCGTAGCAAAGCGGTCTGAATCCGTTTTCATCTCTTGCGGCAATAAGCTTTTGGGGCGACATAATAACAAGCGAATATGCGCCTTTTATTTTGTTCATTGCACGGTTAACCGATTCTTCTATTGACGGTGCGCTTATGCGTTCTTTTGTTATCATATAAGATATAACTTCGGTGTCGCTTGTTGTGTGGAAAATCGAGCCTTCCATTTCAAGGTCTTTTCTGAGCTCTGCCGAATTTACAAGATTTCCGTTGTGCGCAAGAGCCATTCTTCCTTTTATGTGATTTACAACAATCGGCTGTGCGTTAAGTCTGCCGTCCGTTCCCGTTGTGCCGTAGCGCACGTGACCCACTGCCATATTTCCGTTTCCGAGTTTTTCCAAAACGGCAGGCGAAAAAACATCGCTTACAAGTCCCGTATCTTTATATGTTGAAAACACTCCGTCGTCATTTACGACTATGCCGCAGCTTTCCTGTCCCCTGTGCTGAAGAGCGTACAGTCCGTAGTATACAGTCGCCGCAACATCAGATGTGTTTTTTGCAAATACTCCGAATACTCCGCATTCCTCTCTTAAATTACTCATTATTACCTCCGAAAATTCTGTTCATCATCTCGTTGTATGCTTCTTCAACGTTTCCGAGATCTCTTCTGAAACGGTCTTTATCAAGTTTTTCGTGTGTCGATGCGTCCCAGAAACGGCATGTATCGGGAGAAATTTCATCTGCCAAAATGATTTTTCCGTCGCTTGTTTTGCCGAATTCTATTTTAAAGTCAACAAGGTCAACGTTGATTTTTGAAAAGAAATCCTTTAAAAATTCATTAATTTTAAATGTGTATGATGAAATTGTGTCAAGGTCTTCCTTTGTTGCCCAGCCGCATGCGATTATATGGTAATCGTTAACCATCGGGTCGCCGAGAGCGTCGTCTTTGTAGCAGTATTCAAGTGTGGGGCAAAGGAGCTTTGTTCCTTCTTTTACGCCGAATCTTTTTGAGAAAGAACCTGCCGCAATGTTTCTTACAATAACTTCAAGCGGAACAATCGAAACTTTTCTTACAACGGTTTCACGGTCGTTTAATTCTTCAACAAAGTGTGTGGGAACACCCTCTTTTTCGAGTTTTTGCATAAGGTAGTTTGACATTTTGTTGTTAACAACGCCTTTTCCGGAAATTGTACCTTTTTTAAGTCCGTTAAAAGCAGTTGCGTCGTCTTTGTAGGATACTATGCAAAAGTCCTTGTCATCTGTAGCGAATACTTTTTTTGCTTTTCCTTCATACATCTGTTCTCTTTTTTCCATTGTTATTTCCTCCGTTTGAATTATTTTTTGATTATGTTTATAAAAATAAAGATTAAATTCCTTCCGAAAAACGCAAAACTCCGTCCGCTTCGGATTTTCTCCGAAACGGGCGGACTGTGATTAAATGTTATCCTTTAATGCCGCATCTTTTTCAAGAACTTTTTTTGCATCGGCACTTCTTTTATCGCAAAGTTTTTTATACAAAGCTTCGTCGTTTACCGCAATAATCTGCGCAGCCAAAAGCGCAGCATTCTGGGCGCCGTCTATTGCAACGGTTGCAACGGGGATTCCGCCCGGCATCTGAACGGTTGACAAGAGTGCGTCAAGGCCGTCAAGCGTGGACGATTTTATCGGTATACCGATAACGGGAAGCACCGTATTTGCAGCAAGTGCGCCGGCAAGATGTGCAGCTTTCCCGGCAGCGGCTATAATTGCGCCGAACCCGTTTTTTGCCGCATTTTCCGCAAAGCTTTTTGCTTCAAGAGGCGTTCTGTGAGCCGAGTATATGTGAACTTCATAAGGAATATCAAGTTCTTTTAAGGTGTCAACTGCTTTTTTTACAACGGGAAGGTCACTGTCGCTCCCCATAACTATTCCGATTTTTTTCATTATAACTGTCATTTCCTTTCGGATTGATTTATTTTTAGGCGCAAACCAAAAACAAAAAGGGCAGTCCTATTTTGTGAATATTAAAACAGGACTGCCCAGACGGTCGGCATTAAAACAGCTTTTTGCTTCCTCGTGGTCAGCCACATAAATTCCGCCAGTCACAAAAAACCTTAAATTTTCATATTGTGTTTTTTCAAAAAACACAACTTATGATAAAATTTTACCACATCGGATTAAAAAAGTCAATGAAAAACATATCTATATTTCGTTAATTTTATCAGTTCTTTTTTGCCCTTGTTTCACAATAAACGCATCTGTATACGCCGTTTTCTTTATCCGTAAGCTTAAAGAGATTGGGGATATTATCCTCATGGTTTGAAATACACGTTTCTTTGCGGCATTTATAAACGTCTTTTACAATTTCATATGACGGCTCTTTCATTTTTTCGCCTTTTTCTTTTGCGTCCAAAAGCTTTAAAATAAGCGCCATTCTCATATATTTTCCGTTCAGCATTTGTTTAAAGTAGCATGCACGCTTATCGTCATCGATATCGCACGAGATTTCGTTTACTCTCGGCATCGGGTGCATTATGCAAAGGTCGTCTTTTGCATTTTTGAGTTTTTCTTTTGTAAGGATATAGCAATCTCTCAGTTTCAGATATTCTTCTTCGCTTTTAAAGCGTTCGCCCTGAACACGCGTCATATAAAGGACGTCGAGCTTACCTATTGCGTCGTCGAGATTTTTTATTTCTTCATGGGGGATATTATATCTTTCGAGCACGTCTTTTTTTATGTAACCGGGAAGCGACAGTTCATCGGGAGAGATGAGAACGAATTTTACGTTTTTATAGCGTGTGAGCGCCAAAATGAGCGAATGAACAGTTCTGCCGAATTTTAAGTCGCCGCAAAAGCCTATTGTTATGTTATCGAGTCTGCCTTTTTCATGTTTTATGGTAAAAAGGTCGGTGAGTGTCTGCGTGGGGTGGTTGTGTCCGCCGTCGCCTGCGTTTATTATGGGGATTTCCGATTTAAGCGATGCAACGAGCGGGGCGCCCTCCATGGGGTGGCGCATTGCGATTATATCGGCATAGCAGCTTACCGTTCTTGCCGTATCGGATATGGTTTCGCCCTTCGACACCGAGCTGTTTTTCATTTCGGCAAATCCCAAAACGTTTCCGCCCAGTTCATACATTGCCGCTTCAAAGCTCAGTCTTGTTCTTGTGGACGGTTCGAAAAACAGTGTTGCAAGTTTTTTGCCTTTGCATTTTTCACTGTACGCTTTCGGGTTTTTGATTATTTTTTCCGCCTCATCCATCAGCGACTCGATTTCATCTGTTCCAAGTTCCAAAATATCTATTAAATGACGCATTTTAATTTCCCTTTCTTTTATTTATATACGCTTTTTTTAAAAAGCGTTTATTTATTTATCCAGCTTTCGTCGGAGGGGTTGTTTCTGAACGCGGTAAGGCTTTTAATATCGTCTTCTTTAATATAACCCTCTTCTGCGGCAACCTTAGTGATAACATCAAAGTTTGTAAGGCTGATATTTTTAACATTTGCATTTTTAAGTCTTTCAACACCCTTTTTCATTCCGTAGGTAAAAATGCTCACAATACCGAGCACATCAGCGCCTGCCTCTCTTAAAACGTTTACAACCTCAATAACGCTTCCGCCGGTTGAAATAAGGTCCTCAATAACAACAACCTTCTGTCCTTTTTCAAGCCTTCCTTCAATCTGATTGCCTCTGCCGTGGTCTTTTGCGCCGCCGCGTACGTATCCCATAGGCATATTCAAAATATGCGCACTTATTGCCGCATGCGCAATGCCTGCCGTACTCGTTCCCATTAAAACTTCACATTCAGGATAATTTTCCTTAACCGTTTTTGCGATTGCCTCTTCTACATCGCATCTGACCTTCGGTGATGTGAGCACAAGGCGGTTGTCGCAGTAAATCGGACTTTTTATTCCGCTCGCCCATATAAACGGGTTTTCCGGTCTTAAAAACACTGCACCGATTGAGAGTAAATCTTTTGCAATAAGCTTTTCCATATCACGTTTTCTCCTTTATTTTAATTTATCCTATAAATTCTTTAACACATCTTCTGTAAGCAGCAACGGGGTCGTCTGCCATAGTTATGGGACGTCCAACAACAATGTAATCAGAGCCGATTTCCTTTGCTTTTTCAGGCGTCGTAATGCGCACCTGATCGCCTTTTTCGCCGTCTGCAAAGCGGACGCCGGGCGTTACGGTTATAAAGCTTTTTCCGCAGTTTTCTTTAACAAACGACGCTTCGAGCGGAGAGCACACAACGCCGTCAAGACCTGCGTCTTTTGCGTTTAACGCATATTTTGCAACCACGTTTTCAAGCTTTTCGTTTATTAAAAGCTCGTCTTTTATCATTTCTTCACTCGTTGACGTTAAAAGCGTAACGGCAATGAGAATCGGTCTTGTTCCGTCCTCGCGGGTAAGACCTTTTATAGCCTCTTCCATCATTTTTTTAGTGCCGAACGCATGAAGGTTTGTCATATCAACATCAAGGTTTTTCAAAACGCTCATTGACTTTCTTACGGTGTTGGGGATATCGCAAAGTTTTAAATCAAGAAAAATCTTGTGTCCGCGTCTTTTAATCTCTCTTACGATTTCGGGGCCTTCGGAATAAAAAAGCTCCATTCCGATTTTAACATACGGTTTTTCGTCTGTAAACCTGTCCAAAAAATCAAAAACTTCTTTTTTGCCTGCAAAATCGCACGCAATAATTACATCTTTACCCATCAGTGCGCTCCTCCTATAATATCGGTTAATTTTTCTATTTTGTACTTTTCCATTGTTTCGGGAAGTTTTTCTATAATCTCTTTACATATAAAGGGATTTACAAGGTTTTCGGCGCCGATCTGCACGGCAGACGCGCCCGCAAGAAGCATTTCTATTACATTTTCGGCAGATGAAACACCGCCCATGCCGATAATCGGTATTTTAACCGCCTCGTAAACCTGATAAACCATTCTTACGGCAACGGGGAACACCGCTCTGCCCGAAAATCCGCCCATTTTATTTGCAACAACGCATTTTCGTGTTTTTAAATCTATTCTCATGCCCAAAAGCGTATTTATAAGGCTTATTCCGTCGGCACCGCCGTCCTCGCATGCCTTTGCGATTGAAACGATATCCGTCACGTTCGGGCTGAGTTTAACGTAAACAGGCTTTGTTGTGACTTTTTTTACGGCTTTTGTCACTTCGTACACATTCTTTGCGTCCGTTCCGAACGCCATTCCGCCGTTATGCACGTTAGGACAGCTGACGTTCACCTCGATAATTCCGATCTGCTCCTCTTTATCGATTTTTTCGCAGCAGTAAACGTATTCGTCAATCGAAAATCCGCTTATGTTTGCAATAGCTTTTTTATTAAAGCATTTTTTAAGTTTGGGAAGTTCCTCGGAAATTACCTTTTCAATACCGGGGTTTTGGAGTCCCACACTGTTTATCATTCCCGACTCGCACTCGGCAATTCTGGGAAGCGGATTTCCGAAACGCGCGTCTTTTGTTGTGCCTTTAAGCGAGATTGAACCCAAAATATTTATATCGTAAAGCTCAGAAAACTCATAGCCGAAACCGAACGTTCCGCTTGCGGGGATAATCGGGTTATCAAGCTTTATTCCGCTTAAGGCTGTGCTTAAATCTACCATATTATCTCCTCCTTTAAAAGTACGGGGCCGTCTTTGCAGATACGTTTATTTTTATATTTTGTTTTACAGCTGCAGCCCATACATGCGCCGAAACCGCAGCCCATTCTTTCTTCAAAGCTGAGCTCGCCGCTTGTTTTTGTTTTATCGTAAACCGCTTTCAGCATCGGCAAAGGACCGCAGGCGTAAAAGTACGAGTAGTTTTCGGGCAGTGCGTCTGTAACGAATCCTTTTTTGCCGTAACTTCCGTCGGCGGTTGTGATTATTACGTTTGCGCCGAGCGCCTTAAATTCTTTTTCGTAAAAGACATCGGATTTTGAGTTAAATCCCAGAACGACCGTTACGTTTTTGCCGTTTTCCGAAAGTTTTTTTGCAAGATTATACATCGGAGGAGTGCCGACTCCGCCGCCGATCAAAAGCGGGTTTTCTCCGCTTTTTTGCGTATCAAAGCCGTTACCCAGACCTATCAGAACATCGAGTTTTTCGCCCGATTTAAGCGTGCTCATTTTTTCCGTTCCGGAACCGACTGTTTTATATATGATTGTGACCGTGTTTTCATCGTAATCGCAAACCGATATTGGACGGCGCAGAAAAAACGAGTCGAGTTTTATGTTTATAAACTGTCCCGGTGCGGTGATACTGTCCGTTTCGCCCGAGAGTATCATTTTATATATGCCGTCTGCGATTTTTTTGTTTGTTTTTATTTCAAAAACAGACTGTTTCACAGGTCATCCTCCTTTCTTTAATATTACTTTTTTTTGAAAAAAGCAACCAAAAAACGCTTGCGCAAAACTGCCGTTTTGCAGTGGTAAAACATACGCTTTTTTGCAAAAAACGTGTATTTGATCTGCTTTTTTGCATACTTTTTTTGCAAAAAAAGTATGCCTGAAACCGCCTAAATCTTACGAATCTATTGTTGAAACGGTGATTGTCATTTCCTCGAGCACATCGAGCAAAACGCTGACAGTATCGAGTGCGGTAAACATTGTAATATTGTTTTCAACAGCGCATCTTCTTATAAGATATCCGTCGCTCTCCTCGCTGACACTGCTTAAGTCGCGTGTATTTATAACATAATTAACATATCCGCGTCTTATCGAATCGAGTATCTCCTCGCTGCCCTCGCTGATTTTCGCCTTTTCCTTCGTTCTTATGCCGTGCTGTTTTAAAAACTTCGCCGTGCCGCTTGTCGCCTCAATGTTAAACCCAAGATTGTAGAACCTTCTTATAAGCGGAAGTGCCTCTTCCTTGTCCTTGTCGGCGATTGTAACGAATATCGTGCCGTAATTTACCACGTGCATACCCGATGCCTTAAGTGCCTTGTAGAGCGCACGTGTAAGCTTTTTGTCGTAGCCTATCGCCTCGCCGGTAGATTTCATCTCGGGCGAAAGATAAGCGTCAAGCCCCCTAAGTTTTGAGAATGAAAACGCAGGAACTTTTACATACCATTTTTCTTTTTCCTTCGGGTAGATTTCGTCTATTCCCTGCTCTTTAAGCGATTTTCCCAGTATCGCATACGTTGCGATGTCTGCAAGAGAAAATCCTGTTGCCTTCGATAAAAACGGCACCGTTCTCGATGAACGAGGATTTACTTCTATAACGTAAACGTCATTGTTTTTGTCAACA
>CABUQL010000034.1 GCA_902493665.1 uncultured Eubacteriales bacterium | reverse complement strand
TTGCGGGGTCAGCCTCTATGACGTGCGTTATTCCCTCGATGTGATATTTAAACGGTTCGGGTTTTGTTTCCGTTTTGCCCTCGTCTTTTTCAATGCCGAAATAACCGCAAATGCTCTCACAAATTGATTTTGCGTATGCGTCATATTTTTTGAGTTTTCCAGCGTCCTTTGCATTGGTGATAAATCCCGTTTCAACAAGCATTGAAGGCATTGAGGTTTTCCTCAAAACGTAAAGCGACGGATTTTGCTTAACTCCTCTGTTAAACGTTCCCAAATCCTTGCAGATGTTGTTGTTGATAAGTGTTGCAAGCGGTTTCGATTTACTCGAATTTGAGTAAATATATGTTTCCGTGCCGTTTGCAGACAACGCACTTGCCGCATTGCAGTGAAGGCTGATAAAATAATCAGCCTTGAAATTTTCTGCAAGCGATACCCTTTTTGCAAGACTTGAATTAAGCGTTGTGCCGAGGTTTGTTTCCTTCGTTTCTCTTGATATCTGCACATTAAAACCCTTCTCGGAAAGAAGCTTTTTAAGCCTTGTTCCGATTTCAAAAGTGATGTTTTGTTCCTTAAGTCCGTTCCCCTGCGCACCTGTGTCATACTTTGAATAGTTGTGACCCGGGTCAATAAAAATTTTAGGTTTGTTCATATAAAACACTCCCTTATTCGCTTAAAATTTCTTCGTTTTCGGTGTTTTCAACCTGTGTAGCAGCTGCAATTTTCTCGGCGTCATCTTCTGTAAATATCCCTTTGATAAGATAATTCGCCGTAAGTTCCGTTATTTTCGGCTTTGAAAATTCTCCGCTTTTAAATCCTTCTATTATTCCTTCTTTTATCCAAGTTCTCAAATTAAACATTACACATTTCCTCCTAATGATATGATTGCACTTTGTAATTCATTAAATTTGTTGTCTATATATAGCTTTGTGTCGGCTTTGTATGAAACCGACATATCAATGTTTTTGTCATTTAATACGGTCGTGTTACCTTTGTAGGTACTGAGCGCCTTAAACTTATCTTTTTGTGTGTCGGTCAAAGGCAAGGTTAAATTTACCGATTGGCTTTTGTATTCTTCATATTCCGTTGCCGATGAACCAACTTCAAGCTGCATTTCTTTAAAATCAATAACGGCGGAAGCACCGTAGTTAAATCCTAACGCAATAATCGGCTTTTGCGTTGTGAATGTAAATACCGAATCTTTGAAGTTTTCGCCGTCGTAAACAATCGAAGCCGGTGAATTTGATGCCCCGTCTTCTGTCCAATATGCAACACGGTAATTCGAGCCTGTCGGAGCTTTTATTTTCGCTTTGTAAGTGTATGTGCCTGCGGGAAGGTTCACGGCAATTCTTGCAGAAGTGTTTGCTTTTGCCAGACCCTTATAGGTTCCGTCGGCTTGTTTTTCAAACACTTGCGGAGTTAAGTTTAAAAAATCGTCCGCATTTGCAAGATTTTTCCCGTAAACATTTACGGTTACATCGGTGTTTGCTGTGTCGGATATTTCTATATCCTTGAAATGCGCATCGTCACTGTCGTGAAACACAATAATTTTCCCCGATACGGTGTTTACTATTTCATTTGATTTTTCGTTTATGGTATTAAAATTTTTATCATATTCCGAAAACTTTGCTGCACGCTCGGTTTCGCATGATACTCTTAAATTTTCCGTTGTTTTTCGTGCTTCTTCGGCGCTTTTTCTTTCGGTTTCGTTTTCGCCTCTTTCTTTTTCTTTTGCTGTTACTTCTTTAATAAGGCTGTCAAAAACAGACACTTCTGGCGCATTGTCCGTCATATTTTTAGTGTTTATATCGGATACAACCTCAAAAGTAAATATGTTTGTGCTTATTCTGCTATCATCAACATAAAAACTGATTTCACATTCAACAGTTCCGGCAATTGCAATTTCTGCGCCGGCAAGAGTGTATTTGCCGTCATTTATATCGACTGCAAAAACTTTTCCGTCAGCACGCTTAAACTTTAAAATTGCTTTGTCAAAATTATCTTCAAATTCAAAAACAAACGTATGGCTTTTATAATCATTTGCTTTTATGATAACTTTGGAATCGACTTTTTCGTAATCGGTTTTGCTGAATGAAATTTTATGCTCTTCCATATTTTATTCCTTCCTTTCTTTACATGTGACCGTCTTTATAAAACGGTGCTTTTCTGATTTTTTTAAATTCATTTTTTCCTCCTTAAGATACATTTTCGCAAAGACATTTGTCTGCTTCGGTTTTTTGGCAACAAAAAAAGTGTGGAATTTTAATTCCACACTAATTTTAATATATTTAATTCGGAAAATTCGGCACGTTTATTTTGTTGACGACTTAAAAAGTCCTATGTTGTGCTTAAAATACACATAACCAGAGTAAATTGTGAAAAGTGTTGCAATTGCCATTGAGATGTATCCTATTGAAAATCCCAAAATGTTAAATCTTGCGGAGGTGAAAAGTATGCAGATGAGCGTTGCGATAATCTGAATAACTGTTTTAATTTTTCCCGTCATTTCAGCCGCCAGAACAACTCCGTTTGATATTGCGATAATTCTTAGTCCCGTTACCATAAATTCTCTTGCAATAATTATAACAACCATATATGCCGGAATTCTGCCGAGCTGAACGAGCGAAATAAGCGCCGCCGCAACCATAAGTTTATCGGCAATCGGGTCTAAAAACTTGCCGAAATCGGTAACTTCGTTGTTTTTTCGTGCGAGATATCCGTCAAGTCCGTCGGTAAATGACGCCAGTGCAAAAATTACTGCCGCAACAATATCGCAAAGATATGTGTTTTGTCCGAAAATGTTTCTGCAAAGAAGCGCAATCATAAAAAACGGTATTAAAATAATTCTTGCAATTGTAATTCTATTTGGTAAATTCATTAACAACCTCTCCTGTCACATCATATTCGTCAGCATTTAAAACTTTCATATTAACAATACTTCCGCGTTCAAGCTCTGTTTTTGAAAAAATATAAGCCATTCCGTCAACATCGGGCGTGTCGCCGTACGTTCTGCCCACATAGCAGTACTCGTCGAAATCATAATCTTCAACAATCACGCTTACAATTTTTCCGATTTTTCTTTTATTGTTTTTCTTTGAAATTCCTTTTTGTATTTTCATAAGCGCTTTTCTGCGCTTTTCTTTTACATTATCTTCTATCTGATCGTCAAATGAATAAGCCGGTGTGCCTTCTTCTTTGGAATAAGCGAAAACCCCCACTTTGTCAAGGTGTGCCTCCTCCAAAAATGATGAAAGCTTTTTAAAATCGTCGTTTGTTTCGCCCGGGAAACCTACAATAAGCGAAGTTCTTATTACAATATCGGGAATTTTTTCTCTCAGTGTTTTTATAAGATCTTTTATCTCCTCTTCCCTGCTTTTTCTGCCCATTTTTCTTAAAATATTATCCGATATGTGCTGCAGGGGCATATCAATGTATTTTACAACTTTTTCATTGTTTGCGATTTCACAAATAAGCTCATCTGTGATGTTTTCGGGATAGCAGTACTGAAGTCTTATCCACTTAAGTCCTTCTATTTGGGAAAGCTTTTTTAAAAGAAGATGCAGCGTTCTCTCTCCCCTGTCCGCGCCGTAATAAGCCGTGTCCTGTGCAACGAGTATAAGCTCTTTCGCACCGTTTTTAACAAGCTCATTTGCCTCTTTTAATATGCTTTCTTCGCTGCGGCTTTTAAAGTTTCCTCTAAGCTTTGGAATTATGCAGTAAGTGCATCTGTTGTCGCAGCCGTCCGCAATTTTTAAATATGCATAATGCGACGGCGTCGAAACAACTCTTTTAATATCGTCTTTTATGTGGTCGTTTTCATTGCTTACGTTTATTATCTTTTTATGATTTTCAAGAAAATCGTTTATAACCTGTGCGATTTTGTTGTAGTCGTTTGTTCCGAGCACTGCGTCAACCTCGGGAAGAAGCGAAAATATTTCATCTTTATAGCGCTGTGCAAGACAACCTGTAACAATAAGCATTTTGCATTTTCCGCTTTCCTTGTATTTTGCCATATCGAGTATTGCACTTATTGACTCCTCTTTTGCAGAATCGATAAATGCACATGTGTTGACAACAATTACATCTGCGTCGGACGCATCGTTTGTTATTTTAAAGTTATTTAAAATGCCGATCATAGATTCCGTGTCGGTGAGATTTTTTGCACAACCGAGTGAAATAAACCCTATTTTCATAACCTTCTCCTTTAGTTAAATGTAACCGTTTTGCGCCTTAATTTTTATGCCCGACAGTGCACTGTAAGAATGAGCATGGCAAATTGCAATTGCAAGAGCGTCTGCCGTATCGTCGGGTTTTGGAATTTTTTCAAGATTAAGCAGCACTTTTGTCATTTGCTGAACCTGTTTTTTGTCGGCTCTGCCGTATCCTACAACAGATTGTTTAACCTGCAGCGGAGTGTATTCAAAAACGGGGATATTATTTTTTGCGGCGGCAAGAAGAGTAACTCCCCTGCCCTGTGCAACGTTAATTACCGTTTTTGCGTTTTTGTTGTAAAAAAGCTCTTCAATTGCCATTGCTTCGGGTTTAAACTTGCTTATGATAACACTCAGCGAATTGTATATATCCAAAAGCCTCACGGGAACTTCCATTCCCGCATGAGTTGTAACTGCGCCATAGTCAATAACATTAAATTTGTTTCCGGCGTATTCAATTACGCCGTAACCCACAATTGCAATACCGGGGTCAATTCCCAAAATAATCATACCGAAATTTTAAACTCCTTCTTTGACCTCTAATTTAGGAAAATTTTTGTTTTTTTGCTGCGCAGTGTCGCATGCCTTTTAAGGCTGACAATGCGAAAAAACGGGAATTTAACAAATCAGAGGTATGTTGTGTTCGACTATCTAGTGCCTTAAATACTTATATTTTAACATATATTAAACCAAATTTCAAATAAAATTAAGTTGTTTTTATGAAAATGTTGTGATACAATTTAAATAATGAGGTGAAATTATGCGAAAAAAACTTGGTGAAATAGTAAATCTTAATGTGTTTTTTGCGATGCTTGTTATATTTATCCATATTTCGTCATCGCCTGTAACAACGCTTGCAAAAGACGGTTTTGCATATATTTTTGTTATGACGCTCTGGCGGTTTTCGGGATTTGCCGTTCCGGGATTTTTGTTTTTAAGCTCGCTTAAAATGTTTGTAAATATGAAAGAAAATTTCAGTTATAAAAAGTTTTATAAATCGAGATTTTTTAAAATTGTACTTCCGTATGTTTTTTGGGTAATTGTTTTTTATGTGTATTTTTATTTTAGAGGATATTTCCCCGAAAACCAGAATCATTTTAAAGCGCTTTCGGAAAACATACTTTCGGGAAATCTTGTTGCACATTTTTATTTTATTATTGTAATTGTGCAGTTTTATCTTCTTGCGCCGCTCTGGATTTTTATTAAAAATCACGTAAACAAAGTTTTGGCTTTGGCCGGTTCGTTTTTAATTATGATACTGTCGCAGTACATTCCGAAAATTTTTGCGGATTTTAACATAACATTTATTTACAACGACAGACTTTTTACAACGTATATTTTTTATTGGGTTTTGGGAATTTACGCAGGTGCAAATTACGAAGGTTTTAAAAATATGCTTAAAAGAAGAACTGTTCTTTTTGCCGTTTTGTTTGCCGCATTTTTAATTCTCGATACAAGAAATTATTATCTTTCATCGGTGGGAATAAGCATTAAATACATAGAACTTGTAAGAAAACTTTACTGTATATCGGCAATAATGTTTTTCTACGGTCTTTCTTTAAAAGATGAAAAAACGCACAACACCAAAATAATAAAAGCAATAGATAACGCAAGCTATTACATTTATCTTTCGCATTGCCTGTTTATATTTGAAATCGACCGCATTATGCAAAACGCAAACATTACAAAAGTGCGGTTTACATATCCTATAAGATTTATATTCGTATACACCGCTTGTATTCTTATGTGCACGGGATATGTTTTTTTAAAGAAAAAGGCAAGGAGGCATATTTTAGGTGAATAACAAAAAGATAATCCATGTTCTTGTATTTTTCTCGGTTTTGTTCTTGTCGCTTATAACGTATCTTACGGTTATTGAGGTTATATACCGCGACGATTACGTTTCAAACAGTTTTAACACCAGAAACAGCGCAAAAGAGTTTAACATTATAAGAGGAAGGATACTCGACAGAAAAGGCGAAGTTCTTGCCTACAGCAAAATTGAGGATGACGTTCACAAAAGATATTATCCTTATGAAAATTTATATTCGCACGTTATAGGATATTGCTCTCCGATTTACGGAAAATCGCTTCTTGAAACGAGCTACAATTCGGAGCTTTTGGGCGAAGAAATTATTACAAGCTTTTTTAATTTTAGAGATTCTTTCAGCGGAGAAAAGAAAAAAGGAAACGACCTTGTTTTAACAATCGACCACAATCTTCAAAAAAGAGCGTCAAACCTTTTAGGAAACAGGTCGGGAGCAGTTATTGCGTCAAATCCAAAAACAGGCGAAATACTTGCAATGGTGTCAAAACCCGATTTCAACCCAAATCAGACGTATCTTGCAAGCAACTGGGATAGTCTTTCGCAAAAAGAATCGGCGCCTCTTTTGGCAAGAGCGACAATGGGACTTTACGCACCCGGTTCAACATATAAAATCGTTACGGCGTCGGCGCTTATTGAAAACGGTATGGACGACCTCACCGTTTCCGACAACGGAAGCATTACAATAGGCGACCACACAATAAAAAATGCGGGCGGAGCTTATCACGGAGATCTCGGCATTGAGGACGCTTTCAGACTTTCGAGCAACGTTTATTTTGCATCGGCGGGAGTAAAACTTAAAACAACAAGAATGCGCACCGCTGCCGAAAATTTTCTTATAAACAAAAAAATCGGTTTTGATATTTCGTATAACAAAAGCAGATTTGCATCGGGTTCTTTTACGGAAAGTGAAAATGCAATTACCGCTATCGGTCAGGGACGTCTTCTTGTTTCGCCGCTGCAGATGAATCTTATAACATGTGCAATTGCAAACGGAGGAAATATTATAAAACCGCATCTTATGAAAAAAATAACAACAAACAACGGATTTACGGTAAGGAGCGCAAAGAAAGAAACGCTGACGCGCGCGGTAAGCGAAGAATGTGCCGACACAATAAAGGATTATATGCTTAAGGTTGTTGAAAACGGAACGGGAACGGCGGCAAGAATTTCGGGCGTTAAGGTTTGCGGAAAAACGGGAACTGCCGAAAACGAAAAAACGGACGCAAATCCAAACGCAACACATGCATGGTTTACGTGCTTTGCACCGTATGATGACCCCGAAATTGCAGTTACGGTTATGATTGAATACGGCGGCAGCGGCGGCGGAGTTGCAGCCCCCATTGCACGTGAAATTATAAGGTCATATTTGGGAAGATAAAATGTAAAAAGCTGCAGAACGCAAGAAAATGCGAAAAGGCAAATTACAGGAAAGGCAAATGTGAAGTTTGGTTTTATTTAAGAGGCTGTTTAAAAAACGGATTAGTTTTTAAACAACCTCTTTTTTGATGAAATAATTAAAAAACAAAAAGCAGAGCGTTTTGCCCTGCTTTCGGTAACTTAATTATTTTTAGTTTTCGGTAATATAAATCTTTGTGTAAAGCGGTGCATAAGATATAAGCCAGTTCATTTCGTCTTTCGGTATTCTTATGCAGCCGTGAGAAATCATTTTACCCGTTCTGCCGTCATAATTTGTGCCGTCGTTTTTAAGAAGCACGGTATGTATTGCGTATCCTCTGTAAAATCTCATAATCGGACCGACATAATAACCGTTATACTGCCATCTTTTTTCTCTCCACTGATATTCAAATTCACCCGTAACGGTCGGCGTTGAAGGTGCTCCTATCGAACACGGAATTGTTCTTATAAGCTCCCAGTTTCCTTTTTTGCCGAGGAAAACATAAACTTCAAATTTCGATTTATTTATCCAGATAAGATAATCCGTTTTACTCGAAATGTTATTTACTCTCTGCTCATAAGCATTCTTTTTAACAGATGTGTTTATAAACACTTCATATGAATATCCCGTATAAGAAATATCAATTTTATCGGCATATACAAGCGCTATAAGCTTTATCGGAACATATGTAAGTCCGTCTATAATCTGACAGCTTGTCTGCGCCAAAAGCGTTTCGCCGTTTAAATCAACTTTATTGTCGCTAAAGTTCATTGTCATTTTTTTATTGTTATAATTTATGATTATATTTTTTCCGCTGTAGCTTATGCATCGCTGCGGAAGACCAAGCGCATCTGCAAATTCACTGATTTCGGCAAGAATCGCTTCGCCGTGCGTTCTCAAAGGATTTGCCGTTTTTTTGTGAGCGTTGTTAATATAAAGATTTATGCTTGTTTCGCTTATAACATTTGCATTGTAGCTTACTTCAAAACTTCCGTCGTTTTCGGCGGTAATAAGCGTGTATCCGCCGGAATATATAAGATTATCCCCCACCGCTATGGAGTGGAGTCCTTCTTTTAAGCAAAGCTTATATGTATCGCCTTTTTTTATTTCCCCCGCCGCAAGGCTGAGTGTATAAGTTGTGCTTGAGCTTTCAAGAAAAAACGAATCGTCGGAAAGGTAATAATCGTCATCTCTTAAAAGTTCAAATTTTACGGTGCCTCTTTTTACAAGTCCCGCGTCGCCGATGTTTATTTTAACGGTAACGTAATCCATTTTGTCCCGAGACGGTGCATCTTCTGCAAAAACCGCGAAACTGCATGTTAAAATCACAAAGACGAGCATAATTGAAATGATTTTTTTCATATTTGTTTTTATTCCCCTTAGAAAGTATTTATATAACTTATATTA
>CABUQL010000033.1 GCA_902493665.1 uncultured Eubacteriales bacterium | reverse complement strand
ATGTTTGTTCTTCTTACAATTTCGGTTATTATTGTAATAGGAACATTTATGATAAACAGAATTGACAAGTTTTACCACGACGAGTTTGAAAATCTTATGAACAGTATTTTCAGCGAGGATTACGTGGCGCAGCTTAATTCGAGTTATGCGGGCGGCGGTGTCGAAAAGGTTATGGCAAACGTTAGTGCCTATGAGGGACAAATAGGAATAGATTCGTTCAGAAACTATTATGTTCTCGATGCCAAAACGGGAAAGGCAATTGACGGAAGCAATGTTGACCTTGCAAAAACTCTGGAAATTTCGCCGAATATTATTGCGGCAATGAACGGAAAAGTCGGCGACCGCACAGAAACAAGTCTTGGGTATATGGATTATGCCGTTCCGCTTTTAAACGGAAACGATATAAACTGTATTGTTTATATAAAAGACTCAAAAATCGAAGTCAACTCGATTGTTCAAAATATTTTGTCGATAATTTATATGTCTTTGGGACTCGGAATACTCATTTCCGTAGCGTTCGGAATACTTCTTTCAAAAACAATTATTTCGCCGATATCGTCGCTGACACAAAAAGCAAGACGAATTACATCGGGCGATTTCGGAAACACAATTGATGTAAGGGCAAGTGATGAAATAGGCGAGCTTACAAGAACATTTAACGATATGGCAATGAAACTTAATGAAACGCTTAAGGAAAAGCAAAGCGAAATTGATAAAACGGAAACAATTCTTAAGCACATGGCGGACGGTGTAATGGCTTTTGATGTTGACGGACATCTCATACATATAAATCCCGCTGCAAAGCGTCTTATGCGCACGCCGGGAATTGTGCGGATGAAGTTTGATACCATTTTTGATGAAATAGACCTTAAAATGTCGCAGGTAAGCGTTGCCGACAAAACCACATACAAAACAATAAAAAGGGCAGACACGGAAATCAAACTGTTTTTTGCAAAGATAAAAACGAGAGGAAAACTCGGCGGTATAGTTGTTGTTTTGCAGGATATCACCGAGCAGCAAAGACTTGACAAATCAAGACGTGAGTTTGTTGCAAACGTATCACACGAGCTCAGAACTCCTCTTACAACGATAAAAGGATATGCCGAAACACTTCTTGACAGTGTTGAGGAAGACGACTACAACAAAGAAATTTTTGAAAGCTTTTTAAACGTTATAAACAACGAATCCGACAGAATGACGCGTCTTGTAAAAGACCTTCTTCTTTTGTCAAAGCTTGATTATTCGCAAAAAGGAATTAAAAAAGAAACGTTTGATATGTCGTCGCTTATTGAAAATATTGTAAAAAGATTTGAAATTACGGCAAAAAATGAAAATATCAATCTTGTTTATGAGCCGAGCGTTTTAATACCGCAGTTTTCGGGCGACCGCGACGCAATAGAACAGGTTGTTGTAAACATCATTTCAAACGCAATAAAATATACCTCTGCAAACGGAAAAGTTACTGTTTCAACGGGAAAAATGTATAAAAGCGTTTACATTAAAATCAAGGATAACGGAATAGGTATTCCGAAGGACGATTTGCCGCATATATTTGAAAGATTTTACAGAGTTGACAAGGCAAGGTCCAGAGAAAAAGGCGGAACCGGCTTAGGACTTGCAATTTCAAAAGACATAATTACGGCGCACGGCGGAACGATTACAATAAACAGCGAATACGGAATCGGAACTGAGGTTATAATTATTCTTCCGGTTACAAATTAGAATGTTACTGTATTTTAAATATTCTGTAATATTTCTGTAATATATGTAATGTATAATATAACTAATAATAGAGTTTTGTCGGCGGCAAATTTTCCGCTTAAAAATTTGGTTGTTAATTTAGGGTATTTTTCAGAGGTTTTTAAAGCCTGCGGCAATGCGGAATTTTTTCGCATAAGTCTTATGGCGGAATGGGAGATTGTTATGAAAAAATTAATATGTATTTTACTTTGTTTGGTAATTCTTACGGTGCCGCTTGTATCGTTTGCTTCGGCTCCCGAGTTTTTGGGAACAACATATTCGGGCAACTGCTCAAATTTGTTTGATATTTTAAATCCCGACCAGTTCAGCACAACAACAACTATTTCAACTTGTATAGTTTCGGCTGCTGCAGTTTCGGGAACAAGCGTGGCAATTTATCTTTACGATCCGAGCACACAGATGTACAGAAAAATTACTACATATTTCAGCGGAGTAAGACTTGAAGAAACAACTGTCGGCGCAAGCGGACTTTATGCACAGCAGGTTCTTTTAAAAAGCGGACTCAACAAGATTTTGGTTTATGCAAAAAAAGGATCTAAGATTCAGACAAGAAGACTTGAAGTTACATTGGTAAGCGAAAAGTTTACAGGAAACATTAAGTCATTTGTATCGGGAAGATTTAACTGATATAAATGTTGTCTGATGTTTTCCGATTGGAGAAGTTATGAGAAAAGAAAGTATAAAAAACATTGCATTGGCATTACTTATCGTAAGCAGTGTTGTTTTGACTTTAAATATCTGGAGCGAAAAAAAATTATGGTCTGAGGGCTATAATTTTTTTTCTGATATTAAGCAAAAAATTATTAATGTTACGGGCAAAAATACCACTGCAAGCGGAAGTCTTTCAAAGGAAAAACTTGCGCTTCCGAAGACGCTTATTATTAATAATCCCCCCAAGCGCGGAGTTTATTACACATCGTCTCCCGAATACGATAAAATGATAACGGATATTAAAGACGGTCTTATTTCGGCGCTTGAATCCGAACAGATTGAAGAATCGTCAAAAGAAGAATGGAACGGAGCGATTTCTTCAAAATCGGTTTATGTGTCGTATCCTGTTGTTTACGATACCGACATAATTAAGGATATTATGGGAACGGGAAAGAGTGATCTCGGCGTTAAAACCGTTAAAAATTTTGTTATTGCAAAGGCAGCGTCAGCAAACGATTTTTTCGTATACATCAAAGGCGGAAACACAGAGGAATATAAAAAGTGCAAAATTGATTTTGACAAAAAAACTTTTGACCTTATTACGGAGAAATACGCAGTTAATTCAAGCGGGCTTTTGCCGTTTTCCTTTGAACTTAATTTTGACAAAAGAGCGGCGGACGCTTCGCATCAAAAGCTGATTATCGACCCGTATGTTTCGCTTTCTATCACAAACACATATCACAAAACGATTGAAGCACAAAATCCGATTTATGATGAAAATACGCAAACATACAGCAGTGAAAAAATCGATGCGATTTTAAAGAAGTTTTTGTTTAACTCGATTACTGCAAAAAAATATACTCAGTCCGACGGCTCTGTTGTGTACGTTGAAAATTACGGAACAATTAAGATTTTTCCAACGGGACTTGTTGAGTATAAGGCAATTGCGGCAGATAAAGGTGTTGAGCTTTCGTCATCGGAAAATATGAATTTTAAAAAGACATTTACATCGGCACTTAATTTTACTACCGACTTGTGGAACAGTGTAATGCCGGAAAGCGATATGATTTTGGGTGTTTCTTCGGATATTATAAATAGCGGCTCAAAAGTGTTCAGGCTTGAAATGAATTCCTATTACGACGGTGTTATAATACGTGACGATATAGAAAAAACTCAGCTTCACGACGAAATGAACAATGCACTTGAGCTCGTTATTAAAAACGGCAGAATTATCTCGTACAGACAGATTTTTAAAACATACTCGGAAGACAAAAATGTTATAGAAAATATTTCAACCATAAGTGCGCTTGATGTACTTTTTGGTGATGACAAGTTTAACAGTAACGATACCGTAAAAGACATTTATCCGGCATACACATTTGACTCAAATGTTTGCAAGATGAGCTGGGTTATAAAAAATCAAAACAACAAAACATCGCTGCTTAAAAATTAAGTTACGGCGGATTTAAAAACCGATAGTTTTTAAAAATCTTAGGTGACGGTTTAAGGAGGTGCGCTGTATGAATTGGGAAAAATTAAAAACATTTTTAATAGTATTGTTTTCAATAATAAACATATTTTTAATAACAATGAAAATTGCAACTTCTAGTGAAAACGTTTCTATACCAAGGTCTACAATTTCAGATACGGTAAGCGTGCTTTCAAAGAATAACATAAAAATTAAAGAGAGTATAATTCCCGACAAGGTTAAAAATATGGATGATATTACGCTTAAGCCTGCTACCATGGTTGACGGATTTTTGCCAAACAACGCATATATTGATTCAATGAGTTTTGAATTTGACAGCGGCACTGTTATATCAACGCAACAGGAATTAAAAAAATTTCTTTCAAGTTGTAAATTTAAAAAATACAGAGTTTTAAAAGGCTTTTCTCATAAAAGTGCAAAAATTGTGCAGCTTATAAAGGGATATCCCATATTTGACGCCGAGCTTGATATAGAGTGCAAAAAGGACAAAACTAAAATAAGCGGAGCGTGGTTTAAGGCGCAGACATATCCGAAAAAATCATTGGATTCTGTAAGTTCCGCAACAATTACAGGGATTTTAATTGATTTTATAAACAATCCTGCAAGAGGCGAAGGCGAACAAACAATAAAAACAATCGATTACGGATATACGGTTTCAAAGCCGGAAAATGATAATGTGCTCTATACGGCGGTTCCATGCTGGAAAATAGAACTTGACAATGGAGAAAAATTCTTTTATAATGCAAGAAACGGCGAATACATCGAAAGCTGATAATTAAGGTTTTTGTTTAAAACAAAACGGTCTTTAGGCACTAGAGTCAAGGTACATATGCTTCTATTGCCTTAAATTAAATATTATTTTGCCGCACATATTGCACAATGCTTAAGGAAGGCAGGCAATTGCGGCGGATTGGAGAATTTTTATGGCAAAGGGAAGAATGCCCATCGGTATGGGCGGAAATATGAACAATATGATTAAACAGGCTCAGAAAATGCAGCAGGAAATGATGAAAATGCAGAGCGAAATGGAACAGACGTCTTATGAATCGTCAAGCGGCGGCGGTGCCGTAACGGTTAAAATGTCTGGAAAAAAAGAACTTCTTGAAATTAAAATTTCCCCCGAAGTTGTTGACGCAGATGATATCGAAACACTCGAAGACCTCGTTTTAACTGCGGTAAACGGTGTTATGAAAAAGGTAGACGAAGCAAGCCAGAGCCAAATGAGCCGTCTTACGGGCGGAATGAACATTCCAGGACTTTTTTAAAGCTTTAATAAAAAGTGCATAAAAATCAAAACGCAGAAGGTTAATTATACACACCAAAAAAGTTATGGGTGTATTTTAATTCTGCGTTTTTTAATTTGCTTTTAAAATTTTGGTTTTTTGATGTTTTAAGCTGAAAGCAATCAATAAAACGTTTCTCTTTCTTCGGAGGTTGACCACACAACGGGAGCGGACGGCTCATTTTCAACACGCGGATTTTACGGCGATTACGATATTACCGTAACAACTGCCGACGGAAAAACAAAAACGGTTTCCGTACCTTGCCGCAAGGGATCGGACAATACGATTACAATAACACTTGATTAAATATTATTTAAACAAGTTTTTTTAATTCTCTCTGAAAAGACGGCGCAAAAAGAAATTTTTGTGCCGTCTTTCTCTGTGACGGTATTGAAAAATGCATATATAATTAGAAATTTAAAATTTCGGTACTCCGGTGACTAAGATGAGATGATTTTGATGTGTTAAATTCCCGTCTTTTAACAATTAGCCTTTTGTGTGCATAAAATAAAGCAGATGAAAGGAGAGAAAAAAGTATGTCTTCAAAATGCGAGCTGAGCGATGTTTCAATCCGTTATTTATCAAAATACTATGAAATACTTGAGGAAATGATGCGTGCTATGATAAATGCCGAAGAAGGATGCAGCATTTCTGGCGATTTTATGAGAAAAATGATACCTCATCACGAGGCGGCAATAAAAATGAGCGAGAATCTTTTGCTTTATACAACGAATGTCCCTTTGCAGAAAATTGCACAAAACATAATAGAAGAGCAGACAAAAGGCATTGAAAAAATGAAAGATATTCTTTTATCGTGCGATGAATGTGAAAACACAAAAAACGAGCTTTATGTTTACAGAGCGCGAAATGAAGTTATTATTAAAAACATGTTTTATCATATGCAAAGAGCGTTTGCCGATAACGATATTAACCTTGATTTTATAAGGGAAATGATTCCGCATCACAAGGGAGCAATTGAAATGAGCTGCAATGCGCTTTATTTTCCCGTTTGCGATGGTTTAAAACCGATACTTGATAGTATCATAACCACCCAGACGCAAGGTATTTGCGAAATGGAATCCGTTATGAAATGTATCAGACAATAGCGAATAAAAAACAATGGGTTTTCTCATTGTTTTTTTATTTATGCAAATCACGCTTGACAAATACCCTTTGGGGGCATATAATAAATACCGTACAGGGGTATTTTGGAGGCGATTTTATGGAGAAAAACAAAAAATGCTGCTGCGAAAAGCATACAATGCGAAGTGAGGAACACAAAAAGAAACTTATCAACAGATTAAACCGCATTGAAGGGCAGATTCGCGGAATTCGTTCAATGATTGAGCGCGATGCATACTGCAACGATGTTTTAATTCAGTCGGCGGCGGTAAACGCGGCAGTTAATGCGTTTAACAGAGAAATACTTGCAAGTCATATTCACACTTGCGTTGTCCGTGATATTTTAAACGGAAAAGAAGAAGTGGTGGACGAGCTTGTTGCAACAATACAAAAACTTATGAAATAATGAAAAGTTTTTTAAAAAAACGGACAGTATAAACAGTAGGATTTAAGTTTTTAAAATAATAAAATGTTTTGGATATTAAGGTTATTTAATATTCTGCAAAAAGAGGTGACAGAAAAATGGAGCAGTTTATTGTTACGGGAATGAGCTGTGCGGCATGCTCTGCAAGAGTTGAAAAAGCGGTAAATAAAGTTTCGGGTGTTACCGAGTGCAGCGTGAGCCTTCTTACAAACACGCTGACGGTTGAGGGAAACTACAACGGTGCTGATATAATGGACGCCGTAAAAAAGGCGGGATACAAAATTAAAAGAAAAAGCGATTCGTCCCAAAAAAGCGAAACGGACGAAAACGATGTCCTTGCCGATACCGAAACTCCGGCTTTAAAAAAGAGGCTTATATGGTCTGTGGTATTTCTTTTGATTTTGATGTATTTTTCAATGGGGCATATGATGTTTGGCTTTCCGCTCCCGAAAATTCTTGAAAACAACCATATAGCCATGGGACTTATCCAGCTTCTTTTAACGGTTATTGTAATGGTTATAAACCAGAAATTTTTTATAAACGGATTTAAAAGTCTGTTTAATCTTTCGCCGAATATGGACACGCTTGTTGCCCTCGGCGCATCGGCGTCGTTTTTGTGGAGTGTGTATGCACTTTTTGCAATGACGGACGCTTACATTAACTCCGATATGAAAAGCGTTATGATGTATATGGACGAGTTTTATTTTGAATCCGCGGCAATGATACTTACGCTTATAACTGTCGGAAAAATGCTTGAGGCAATGTCGAAAGGCAAAACGACAGATGCTCTTAAAGGGCTTATGAAACTTGCACCGCAAACCGCGGTTGTAATACGTGATTCAAAAGAAGTTACGGTGAAAATCGATGAAGTTAAAAAAGGCGATATTTTTGTTGTCCGCCCCGGTGAAACAATTGCCTGCGACGGTGTGATTATAGAGGGGGAAAGTGCGGTTGACGAATCTGCACTTACCGGTGAGAGTATTCCTGTTGACAAGCAAAAAGGTGATACGGTATCGGGTGCAACAATAAACACATCGGGATTTATAAAATGCGAGGCTACAAGAGTCGGAGTTGATACAACACTTTCAAAAATCATTAAAATGGTAAGCGAATCGTCGGCAACAAAAGCACCCGTTGCAAAGGCGGCAGACAAGGTTTCGGGCGTGTTTGTGCCCGTTGTTATATCAATAGCTGTTTTAACGCTTATTGTCTGGCTTTTAATCGGCAAAGATTTTGCGTATGCACTTTCGCGTGCAATATCTGTTCTTGTTATAAGCTGTCCCTGTGCACTCGGACTTGCAACGCCTGTTGCCATTATGGTCGGAAACGGAGTCGGCGCAAAAAACGGAATACTTTTTAAAACTGCCGCAGCACTTGAAAATGCGGGAAAAGTTAAGCTTGTCGCACTCGATAAAACGGGAACCGTTACAGAAGGATCGCCGAAGCTTACCGATATTTTTGTGTCGGATGCATCGGGCGAAGATGAGCTTTTGGATGTTGCATTTGCACTTGAATCAAAAAGCGAGCATCCGCTTGCAAAAGCAATTTGCGAAAAATGCAAAAATGACGGCCGCAAATCTTACGATGTTTTGCAGTTTGAAGTTTTCCCCGGAAACGGTCTTAAAGCGGTTTTGGCGGGTGAAGAAATAATCGGCGGAAACAAAAAATTTATAAGCGAGAGCATCAGCATTTCACCCAATACGGAAAAAGCAGCAGAAAAGTTTTCGGACGAAGGAAAAACGCCTTTGTTTTTTGCAAAAGGAAATAAACTTTTGGGAATAATTGCAGTTGCCGATACAATAAAAGATGACAGCAAAAATGCGGTTATGACATTTAAAAAGATGGGTGTCAAGCCGATAATGCTGACGGGCGACAATCAAAAAACCGCAAATGCAATTGCCGCAAGCGCAGGACTTGATGATGTGGTTGCGGGGGTTTTGCCCGACGGAAAAAGAGATGTTATATCCGATTTAAAGAAAAAAGGAAAAACCGCAATGGTCGGCGACGGCATAAACGATGCACCGGCGCTTACTGAAGCCGATATCGGTATTGCAATCGGCGCAGGGGCAGACATTGCAATAGATGCGGCTGATATTGTTCTTATGAAAAGCAGTCTTTCGGACGCATGCGCGGCAATAACTCTGAGCAGAAAGACGCTGAAAAACATTTATGAAAATCTTTTCTGGGCATTTATTTATAATGTTATAGGAATACCGCTTGCGGCAGGATGCTTTGTAAAA
>CABUQL010000032.1 GCA_902493665.1 uncultured Eubacteriales bacterium | reverse complement strand
CGCAGAAGAAGTTTACAAACCCGAGGGCGATGACCCGGGCGACAACGACGAGCTTTTGCCGAGCGCAATTGAACTTGCAATTGACAGCGGTTCAATTTCAACGTCGCTTTTGCAAAGGAGATTCCGTATAGGCTATAACCGTGCCGGAAGCATAATCGACCAAATGGAAGCAAGGGGTATAATAAGTGGTCTGGACGGCAACAAGCCCAGACAGGTGCTCATTACAAGAGACGAATACAACGAAATGATTGCAGGCGGAAGAGGTTAATGCTTTTTGTCTTCCCTAATTAATAAACAATAAAAAAGAAAGGACACAAGGCGTGAAAAAAGATTTTTTGCCCGTATCCAAAAAGGATATGGAAAAAAGAAAAATTAAACAGCTCGACTTTATTTACGTGTGCGGCGACGCATATGTGGATCACCCAAGTTTCGGACACGCCATAATTACACGTGTTCTTGAAAGCGCAGGATTTAAAGTTGGAATTATAGCCCAGCCGAACTGGAAAAACACCGATGATTTTAAAAAACTCGGCGCTCCCAGATACGGATTTTTGGTTTCTGCCGGAAACATAGATTCAATGGTTAACCACTACACGGTAAACAAAAAAATCCGCAGCGAGGATTTTTACTCTCCCGGCGGAAAGGCAGGCTTAAGACCCGACAGAGCAACAATTGTTTACTGTAACAGAATAAGAGAAGCATTCGGAAAAGTTAAAATTATAATAGGCGGCGTTGAGGCGTCGCTCAGGCGTTTTGCGCATTACGATTACTGGGACAACAAGGTGCGCCGTTCCATTCTTTTTGATACACGTGCCGATGTTTTAAGCTACGGAATGGGCGAAAAATCCATTTTAAAGCTTGCAAACGCAATGCGTGAGGGAAAAGATTTATCCAAAACAAACGTTGACGGGTGCTGCTATGTGCGCACAAATATAGATTATCTCGGTGAAAATTACGTAAGTGTTCCTTCTTTTGAAGAAGTTTCAACCGATAAAGTTTTGTATTCAAAAGCAACCGCAATTGAATACTACGAACAGGACGCCGTAACGGGAAAGCCGATTGTTCAGATGTGCCAGGGAAAATATCTTGTTCAGAATAAACCCATGTCACCGCTTACAACACATGAACTCGACAAGGTTTATGCACTCCCGTATATGCGCACCTATCACCCGATGTATGAAAAAGACGGCGGTGTTCCCGCAATAAGCGAGGTAAAATTTAGTATTACAAACAACCGCGGCTGCTACGGTGGCTGCAATTTTTGCGCACTTACGTTCCATCAGGGCAGAGTTGTTACAACAAGAAGCGAAAAATCGGTTTTGTCGGAGGCGCAAAAAATAATATGGGACAAAGATTTTAAGGGATATATTCACGACGTCGGCGGACCCACCGCAAATTTTCACGGTCCCGCATGCGACAAACAACTTAAATACGGTGTTTGCCGTGACAAAAGATGTCTTTACCCCAAACCCTGCAAAAACTTAAAAATCGACCACAGCGAGTATCTTGCGCTGCTCAAAAAATTAAGAAATCTTCCGAATGTTAAAAAGGTTTTTATACGTTCGGGAATCAGATACGACTATCTTATAAACGACAAAAACGATGAATTTTTCTACGAGCTTTTAAAGCATCACGTAAGCGGTCAGTTAAAGGTCGCGCCGGAGCACATCAGCGACAATGTTTTATCAAAAATGGGTAAACCGTCACGTGCGGTTTACGACAAGTTTGCGGACAAGTTTTATGCAATAAACAAAAAAATCGGTAAAGAACAGTATCTTGTCCCCTACCTCATGTCGAGCCACCCCGGAAGTACGCTTGACGATGCAATTGAGCTTGCGCTCTACATTAAAAAACACAATCTCCACCCCGAACAGGTTCAGGATTTTTATCCGACGCCTTTTACGGTTTCGACTTCAATGTTTTACACGGGACTTGACCCGTTTACGCTTAAAGAAGTTTACGTCCCGAAGGATTTTGAAGAAAAAAGAATGCAAAGAGCGCTTTTGCAGTTTACAAAAAAAGAAAACTATGCGCTTGTTTTAAAGGCGCTTAAAAAAGCAGGCAGAGAGGATCTTATAGGATTTTCAAAAGACTGTCTTATAAGACCGGCAGTGCAAAACAAAAACTATGCAAATTCCGGAAAAAACAGCACAAATAAGAATAGCAAAAACAATACAAATAAAATTTACAAAGGAGAAAAAAATGGCAAAAATACTGGACGGCAAAATGGTATCGCAAAAAATAAAGGACGCTCTAAAGAAAGAAACCGAAGTTTTAAAAAGTAAAGGGGTTACTCCCGGACTTGCGGTTGTAATTGTCGGAAACGACCCGGCATCAAGAGTTTATGTAAATTCCAAAAAAAGAGCATGTGAAGAAATAGGATATCTTTCAAGAGAATATGCACTCGGCGAAGAAACAAGCGAAGAGGAGCTTTTAAATCTCGTTAAAAAACTTAACAGCGATGATGAAATCGACGGTATACTCGTTCAGCTTCCGCTCCCGAAACACATAAACGAAGAAACAATAATCAATGCGATAAATCCCGAAAAAGACGTTGACGCATTTCACCCTGTAAACGTCGGAAAAATTATGATTGGCAATTTTGATTTTCTCCCCTGCACACCGGCAGGCGTAATGGAGCTTATTAATGAATCGGGCATTGATATCTGCGGCAAAAACGCCGTTGTTGTCGGCAGAAGCAATATAGTCGGCAAACCTCAGGCAATGCTTCTTCTCCATAAAAACGCAACGGTTACAATATGCCATTCCAAAACAAAAAATCTTAAGGAAATCTGCAAAACCGCAGACATTCTGGTTGCGGCGGTGATAACCGGAGATTACATTAAAGAAGGCGCAATTGTTATAGACGTGGGCATGAACAGACTCGAAAACAAAAAGCTTGTCGGCGATGTTGATTTTGAAAGCGCCGAGAAAAAAGCGTCATACATCACACCCGTTCCGGGCGGTGTAGGACCCATGACAATAGCAATGCTTATGCGAAATACACTTACGGCGGCAAAAAACAGAAAACTAAAAAAATAAATTCATACGGGAGATTATTATGAAAATTCTTATAATACGTCACGGCGACCCCGATTACTCAATTGATTCGCTTACCGAAAAAGGATTTCGCGAAGCAAAGCTTCTTTCCGAAAGGCTTAACAAAATTCACATTGACGCATTCTATTCATCGCCTCTTGGCAGAGCAAAAGATACCGCAAAGCCTACAATGGACTTAAAAAATGCCTCTTACACCGTTCTTGACTGGCTTAAGGAATTTTCGGGTTACGTAAAATCCCCCTGGTCGGGAAAAGACCGTATTGCTTGGGATTTGCCGCCCTCATACTGGACAGGCAACAAAAACTTTCTTGACAGCGAAAAATTTTTGGCAGATGACCTTATCAAAAACGGCACCGTCATTGACGTGTTAAACGAAACTCACAAAGGCATTTATGAGCTTTTGAAAAAACACGGTGTAACAAAATGCGGACTTAAATATATTCTCAATGAAAAAGCAGCCGAAAAAGAAGAAACAATTGCGCTTTTCTGCCACTGCGGAATGGGACTTGCTATAATCTCGTATCTTACGGGACTTCCGCTTATCGTTTCATGGCACAATCTGTTTTTGCCGACTTCTTCGGTAACAACGCTTATTACAGAAACAGACAGAGAAGGCGCATCTCACTTTAAATGCATTCAAATCGGCGACACATCGCACCTTTATGCAGGAGGCGAAGAAGTGTCAAAGTCAGGACTTTATCCCGATTTTTATAAGTAAAATCCAGATATTTGATATGAATTAAAAATTAAGGAGGCGGCAAAATGAACTTCAGGGAAATTTCAGAATTAAACGAGCGCAAAATCTTCTCAAAAAACGCATGTTTTTCAGACAGCACAAAAGGCAGACTTAAAAACGATGAAAAATGCAATATCAGAACCGAGTTTGCCCGCGACCGTGACAGAATCGTTCACTCAAAGGCGTTTCGCCGCTTAAAACACAAAACGCAGGTATTTATATCGCCGAACAATGACCATTTCAGAACACGTCTTACGCACACTCTTGAAGTTTCGCAGATTGCGGTGACGGTTTCAAAAGCGCTTATGTTAAACTGCGACCTTACAGAAGCCATAGCGCTCGGCCATGACCTCGGTCACACGCCGTTCGGGCACATGGGAGAAATGGTTTTAAATGATTTATCCCCGAAAGGATTTAAACATTATGAGCAAAGCCTGAGAGTTGTGGACGTTCTCGAAAAGGACGGAAAAGGTCTTAACTTAACGTATGAGGTCCGCGATGGAATTTTAAACCACACAGGCGATATGTGCGCCGAAACGTTTGAAGGAAAAATCATTAAATATGCCGACAGAATTGCATATTTAAATCACGATATCGACGATGCGGTAAGAGCGGGCATGCTTAAAGAAAGCGATATTCCGAGCGAGTACACATCGCTGCTCGGGCACTCATCGTCAGAAAGAATTGACACGCTTATTAAAGACCTTGTTGAAAACACATTTAAAACAAACACCGTAAAAATGACCGAAACAATCGAAAGCGCCATGATGGGTCTGCGCTCTTTTCTTTTTGAAAGCGTATACAAAAAAATTGCGGTTGAAGATGTGAAAGTTAAACTTGTTATAGAAAAGCTTTACGAGTATTTTATGAAAAATCCCGAAAAGCTTACGGACGAATTTAAACTTCTTTTAGACGGTTACGACCGCGAAGTTGTTGTGTGCGATTACATTGCAAGTATGACCGACAGGTACATTCTTAACAAATTTACGGAAATTTTTATCCCAAAAACATGGAATTAGACCGATTTTAATTTTTTTATTCTATTAAAAGAAGGAATTTGATAAAAAAAGTCGAATAAAAAATTACGTGGAATTATACACGTATTGTATTTTTTAAGAAACGGTGATTTTATTATGCCATTGTATCCCGAATATATTATTCAGGAGGTAATTGAAAAAAACGACATTGTCGATGTTGTTTCAGAGCACGTAAGGCTTAAAAAAAGCGGCGCAAACTATATGGGTCTTTGCCCGTTTCACAATGAAAAAACTCCGTCGTTTTCGGTTTCGCCTCAAAAAGGAATTTTCCACTGTTTCGGCTGCGGCGTAGGCGGAACGGTTATTAATTTTGTTATGAAAACCGACAACTTAACTTTTACGGAGGCAGTTAAATACCTTGCGCAAAGAGCAAACATTGCACTTCCCGTAAATAACGGATACGATGCAAAAAAAGAGCTTGAAATAAAAGACCGCAAGGAAACGCTTTTTAACATCAACACCGAAGCGGCCCGTTTTTTTTACTCTCACCTTTCAACGGACGACGGCAAAGCGGCAGTTGAATATTTCAAAAAAAGAAATATTAGCGGAAAAGTTGCAAAAAGCTTTTTTCTCGGTTATTCTCCAAATCAAAAAAGAAGTCTTTACGACTATCTTTTAAGTAAAGGATTTTCCGAGAGTGACATTTTAAATGCCGGACTTATTACAAAAAACGACAAAAACGAATATTTCGACAAATTCAGAAACCGCATCATGTTTCCGATTTTTAATGTAAACGATAAAATAATCGGATTCGGCGCAAGAAGAATTAACGAAGATGTAAATCCCAAATACTTAAATTCCCCCGACACGCTTGTTTACAACAAAAGCAAAAATCTTTACGCATTAAACATCGCGAAAAAATCAAAAAAAGACTTTGTTATTCTGGTTGAAGGCTACATGGACGTTATTTCGCTTATGAAATACGGATTTTTCAATGTAACCGCATCTCTGGGAACATCTCTTACAACCGACCAGGCAAAGCTTATGAAACGATATTTTAACGAGGTTGTGATTTGCTACGACAGCGACGAAGCAGGACAAGCCGCCGCAAAAAGGGCAATTTCAATTCTCCGAGATGCAGATGTTAAGGTAAGCGTTATGCGTGTTACCGGCGCAAAAGACACCGACGAATTTATCAATAAATACGGCTCAGACAGATTTAATCTTATTGTTTCGCAAAAAAAGAGTGACATTGCGTATTTAATGCAGATTTTCGGGGAAAAATACAATTTAAAAAACAACGAAGAAAAGGTTTTATACGTAAATGAATTAATTCCGTATCTTCAAAAAGTTACAAACAACATCGAACTTGATGTTTTTGTAAGTGAAATTTCAAAAATCACCTCAATTACTCCGCAGGCAATATACCTTCAGCTCGGCAAAACAAAAAGAGTGCAAACTGATTTTAAAATTCCCGAAACACTCGGATTTATGAACTCAAAAAAAAGCGACAGACTTTTAAAATCGCAGGAGGCGATTCTTTCGCTTATTGCATCAGATGCGAATGCGCTTGCGAAAAACGAGGATATTATAAAAGAAGATTTATTTGAAAAAAATCTTCACAAACAAATTTTTAAGCAAATTAAGGAAAATTTTCCTAAAAAAATAGACGCATCTCTTTTGGCAACCGATTTTGATGATGACGATGTCAGCGAAATTACAAAAATACTGAGTCTTGACTTAAAATGCGAAGACAAGGCATCGGCGGCACGTGATTATGCATCGGCGATAAAAGAAGAGCTAAAACGCAGAGAGGTTGAAAAACTTTTGAAAGCAGGAAATATTGACGCTATTAACGAAATCTTTAAAAATGAGAAGTAGAAAGGAGGAGCATATTCTATGACTGAAAATGAAAAAATAAACACACCTGACCCCGGCAGCGAACCGAATACAAAAAAAGCCGTAATCCGCGAGCTTATCGACTTAGGTCAGAAAAAAGGCGTTTTAACCTACAAGGAAATAAGAGATGCTCTGTCCGAATTTGAACTTGACGAAAAGCAAATCGAAAAGGTTAACGATACACTTTTAAATCTCGGTATTGAAATCGTTGAAGACCTTGACAAGGAGCTTCACGAAATTCAGCAGACGGGGACTGAGGAAATTGACCTTTCAATTCCCGAAGGCGTCGGACTTGACGACCCGGTAAGAATGTATCTTAAAGAAATCGGAAAAGTTCCGCTTCTCAGCGCAAACGAGGAAATAGAGCTTGCCGAAAGAATGGCAAACGGTGACGAAACCGCAAAAAAACGTCTTTCCGAAGCAAACTTAAGGCTTGTTGTCAGCATAGCAAAAAGATATGTCGGCAGAGGAATGCTGTTTCTTGACCTTATTCAGGAAGGAAACTTAGGACTTATTAAAGCAGTTGAAAAATTTGACTGCACAAAAGGATTTAAATTTTCAACCTGGTGGATAAGACAGGCTATTACAAGAGCAATTGCAGACCAAGCAAGAACAATAAGAATCCCCGTTCATATGGTGGAAACAATAAACAAACTTATAAGAGTATCGCGTCAGCTTTTGCAGGAACTCGGACGCGAACCGAGAGTTGACGAAATTGCAAAAGTTATGAATATGAGCGAAGACAGAGTGCGTGAAATAATGAAAATCGCACAGGAACCCGTATCGCTTGAAACACCTATCGGCGAAGAAGAAGACAGCATTTTGGGAGATTTTATCCCCGATAACGACGCTCCCGCACCGAGCGATATGGCAGCGTTTATGCTTTTAAAAGAACAGCTTACCGATGTTTTAAAAAGTCTTACTCCCAGAGAAGAAAAGGTTTTAAGATTAAGATTCGGACTTGATGACGGAAGACCGAGAACACTTGAAGAAGTCGGAAAAGAATTTGACGTAACAAGAGAGCGTATCCGTCAGATTGAGGCAAAGGCGCTCAGAAAATTAAGACATCCGAGCAGAAGCAGAAAATTAAAAGATTTTCTTGAATAATTTTATTCGTGAATATTAAAAACCCGAAAGTAACGTTAAAGTTTGTTGCTTTCGGGTTTTGTACGTGGAGAGCCGTACACCGCACATTATGGCGATCTTTTTAATATCTTACAAAATTTTATTATTGGAAAATGTCGTTGTCGGTCTTTTTGTCGGTTTTTTCGTAAACGGTAAGCTTGTTGTGCGAACAAAACGCATAAAAAACGTTTTTAACATCTTTTACATTGCAATATTTTAGCTGATTTTCAAGCCATTTTTCGTTATTGCCGGTCTTTTTTAAGTTTTCGTAAAGAATCTGACCGTCAAGAATTATCGAAACCGAAGGACGTTCGCATTTTGCCGTAAGACTTAAATCATCGGGATTTACGGGTCTGTACTGCGATTTGGGCAAAAACGAAAGTCTGCCGTTCGGCTCGATGAAAACCGTTTCAAGCTGAGAAATATCAAAATAACCGTTCGTGCGGCATGCCGTCAAAAATTCGTTTATATCAAGCTTTGTTTTTGCAAAATTCTTCTCACAAAGCTTGCCCTTATCAAAAAGCACAACGGATTTTCCGTTGAAAAAACGTCTGCATTTAAGCGACTTTGACGAAGCAAGGTTTATTAAAAGAACAACAGCCGCATAAACAACCATGGCAACTATCGGCGTAAAGTAGCTTTTTTCAAGGTCGGTTGCCATTTCTGCGGCAATTGAACCTATTGTGATACTGTTGATGTAATCAAACATATTAAGCTCGCTTATTTGCTTGCTGCCTATAAGTTTTGTGAGAATAAACAAAACCGTAATTGACGAAAACGATTTAAATGCAATAAAAAGTAAATCCATATTTTCCTCCGTGCAATGAAACGCATATTTGATTTTTATTGTATTTTTTCTTTTTTCACCTGATTTTATGTATAAACGTATTGTATTTTTACAGAAAAATGTGTATAATTAATTAAGAAAAAAATTAAAGGAAGTGTTATTATGACCAGAACAATGCTTAAAGAAGCTGCAAAAGAAAATATGGCTTACGGTTTTAAAGACGCTCTAATTTCCATTATAATAGCATGGCTGGGCGGCGCGCCAATTTCTTTTGTGTTTGCATTTTTGAAAGTAGAAATTTTATCGGCTCCCGTTATTGCAATTTTTGTAACAGGTCCGTTTTTAGTGGGAATTGCAGGTGTTTATCTTAACATTGCAAAGCACGGCGACGGAACATGGATTGCCGTTTTTGACGGATTCAAAATTTTTTGGCGTTCATTTGTTTTGTATATATTAAAATATATATTTATTACTCTTTGGTCGCTTCTTTTTGTAATTCCGGGAATTATTGCAGCTTTTAGATACTCAATGGCGGAATACATACTTT
>CABUQL010000031.1 GCA_902493665.1 uncultured Eubacteriales bacterium | reverse complement strand
CCGACACAACCTTTTCGGTAGGATTGTAAACATTTCTCCAAAAATCTATAGATTCAAAATTGTTTTCATATCTTTTTACGGTAAAATTATCAACGTCCGAAAATGCCTCGGTAACAATGTCAAAACAAAGTTTTTCGGGCGTTCCGGTCCTTTTTGAAAATTTGGGCGTAACTCTTTTTGTTAAAATCCATGTCGGCTCTCTTCCGAAAAGCACCAAAACATCATTTGCCTGTTTTCCCGTAATTATGGCTTGCTTATTTCCCTGAACCGCAATGAGATAATCATTTTCAAGGCATATTTCCACAAGTTTCGAGGTGAGCGGAAATCTTGCTTCAAAACTTCCCGGCGCATTAAATTTCAGTGTCCAGTTCACATAAGTGAATTTATTTTCCGCCGCAAGAAGCTCAAAATCAAAATTATAAATTCTTATATCCTCCATCAATACACCGCCTCTACATAAGAGTTGTTAAAAATGCACTCTACCTTTAAGGTTTCGTTTGGGTTGTAGTTTAAAACGTTTATAAGGTTTGCACCTTTTTTAAGGTTAAAATCGCTTAAAAACGTATCGTCGGATATTTTTGAAATAATATTTCCGTTTTTGCTGCTTGTAATTGTTCTGTCGCCGATGTTTATTTCAATCACTTCGCCCGCTGCCGCCTCATAAACAAGCCATATAAACTTGCCCGTCGTAAGGTTTGAGATTTTGTACCCCTTTGTTTCGTTTTCGTTTTGTCCGTTTACGCTTTCGACATATATCTTAAGCGTAGGCTCGCTCACCTCATCGCCGGAATTTACAACATATTTATTGCTGTTTCTTGTTGAAAAACTGCACGGAAGGGTAAATGAATTTTTAAGACTGCCTTTTCTTTCAAAAATTCCCGTAACATTTGGAAACAAATCATTAAAATACGGATTGTCGCATACAAACTGAAGGGCAAATCTTAAATAGCATCTTTTTCTTTCAATTTCTTCAAATGTAATCTGCGAACATTTAATAAGTCTTTGCTTATCGCCCGAAATTACCGAAAGCGTTCCTCTCGAATTAAAAATCCTGAGCGCATTGCAAAGTTCCTCACCAATGTTTTCACTGTAAAAATCCCCGCTTATTGTAATTATTCTTGCATCGGGCACGGAAAAAACGGTTTGCTGGCCTCCGAAATTTCCGTATCGCACAACGGAATGTGATTTTTCGGGGATATTAAGTCCTTTTATGCTTATAAGACGCCACGGACTTTGTTTTTTGCCCATACTTATCATACCGTACTCATTTTCATATATAATGTGCATTTAATAACCCCCTCTTAAATATTCAAGCTGCGTATTTGCTCTTGCGCTTTTAAGCTGCTCCGAAACCGTTTCGCCGCTGCCGTAAAGATTGTAAACCAAAGTACTGCCGCTGCCGTTTCCTTTATCCAAAGCTATCTGATAATTAATACTTGCTATTCTGTCGGTCACAATTGTTTTAAGCTGATCCATCAATTCGGTGATTTTTCCCTTAAAGGCGTCGCCGAATTTTTCTGCCCAGAGTATTCCTTCCTCCGACAAAAATGTTTTGTCGATTTCGCCGAACGCTCTTTCGAGCTTATCTTCCAAAACCTTCGCAATTTCTTTTTCGTCGCTTTCGTAAAGGCTGTCGGAAATCATATCCGCAACGCCTCTTTTATCGTTCCAAAGCCCCATATATTCCTTGAATGATTCATCGCTAAGCGACATAACACTATTTGCAAGCTTTATTCCGTCCGAAAGTCCGAGACTTTTAAATCCTTCAAAAAAGTTTTGGGTCATACCGTCCCTTTCTTTTAAAGCGGAAAGTGTGTTTTTGTATTCCTCCAAAACAGATATATCGTCTTTTAAACTGCCGATATCTATAAGCTCAACATCACCGTTGTCTGTTTTCCAAACACCGTTGTCAAAGTAGCTTCTCTCTTCTCCGGTGGAAAAAACCGCAGTTTTATACAATCCGCCGTAGGACGAAAGCTTTTCTGAAAATCTGCTTTTTTTGTTTTCGAGATTTTTCATCTGGCGGTCATATTCGGAGACGCTTGATTTTATTTCTTTGTCGATTGTTTTGGCTACATCATCAAACTTGTCTTCTATTTCTTCAATGCTTTTTTCAATTGCTTTTTTCTGGTTTTCAACAACACTCTGTTCGTACTGCACAATCTGGGCAGTGTAGCGCCACCACTGTTCGGAACCTTTTCCGAGATAATTGTCCCTTAAATCTTCAAGCTTTTCGTAATATTCCTGTTCGGAAATAAGATTCATTTTTTTCTGAAAATCAAGCTCGGTTACGGCTTTTTCCATCTGCTCTGTCATTTCGTATGCATTTTCGTTTATGGCAACTTTAATTCCCTCAACAAGCGGATTTCCCATTTCGTCTTTTCCGATTCTTTTAAAAACTTTTCCTTCGGAAAGCTTGCTTTTTAAATCGTCTATTCCCGTTTCGGCTCCGCTTGTGTCAATTTCCGTTCCGATAACTATTTCGCCGTCGTAATTCAATAAAATCTCCTCCTTCCTTTTTTAAAATACCTTTGATAAGCCCTCTATCATATCGCTTTCTATTTCAAAATCACTTCTCAAATCGGGAAGCGCATATAATCTTTTCATTCTTCTCATATGCTCCCTTTGTTCTTTTGATTTTATTTCATCAATATTTGCCGCCCTTATCTCCATAATACGGCATATTTTCATATCCGGAGAAAGCCCCTTAAAAAGCGATATAAACTGCCACCAATGAAGATCGGCCGTTAAAAGGTCTATTTTATACTGTGAATAAAACGCACTGTATATAAGAGGTGCGTCGTACTCAAAACTGTATATTCTTTTTACCGTTTTTGTGCTTTTATAACTTTCTTTTTTGTTTTCTTTTTTTGACGCATCGGGTTTTGAAAAACAAGGGCAGTAAAACATCATCATTCCTTTAATTGCGTCGCAAAGCGACGGCGGAAGCTCTTTATAACACAATGTGAGCATTTTCGAGAGCTTGTCCGCCTTTTCTAATGAATTGTCAAAAAAAGTGTTTTCAATTTCAATCCATTTTTTAAAATCAGTGTTAATCGAATAAAATTTACCGTTAACGCAGACACTGTCGGGCAGTTTTGATGTAAGTATATTCATTATTCGGCGCTGTCCTCTGTAAATACGCAGCTTGCCCAGTCATCTGTTGTTTTGGCTTTTCCGAAAATCTTTTCGCCCTTAACTTTGAAAGTTCCGCTGCACTGGTATGCTTCCGTTCCGTTTCCTTCGCTTTCAACGATTACCGCAAAGTTTCTTTTTATTGCATAATATCCGTCTGTGTCATTGCCGTTTTTTGTGTCGACTATGATAATTTCTCTTACGGCATCGCTTCCGGTAAGCTCGTTATCTGATATTTTTGAAATATCTTCGTGAACATCGTTTCCGAGGTACAAATCAAAAGCAAACGAAATTGACGGTGAATATCCTACAACGTCCGACTGTTCAAATTCTTCATCAATGTACTGTCTTACATATTCTTTTGCATTTTTGCTTACGGACATATCGGTAAATCCCGACATTCTTTTATATGTCGTGGTACTTCCCGATTTAATTCCGTAAAATGCAAGTTTGTCACATCTTTTAATTAAATTATCCATTTTAATCTCTCCTTAATCTTATGCTTCTTTGTAATAAATTAATCTGCACTGTATCTGATATCTTGCAGTGTTTCCGCTTGCCTCGTACATATATCCGACGCTCTGCGCTTCTATGCCTATAGGTACCGCCTTTTCGCCCAAATCGGGCAAATTGCCGTTTTTTGTGCACTCTTCAAGCCAATTTGAAAAGTTTTCGTAAAACCCGTTGTTTGACAAATTTATAAGCTCGTCCGTGCCGTAATACTCTCTTGATGCAAACACAAACGAAAACTGTCTTACGCTTGCGCCGTCGCAGTATGTTTTTAATATCTGCGTGGACGGAACTGCCTCAACGGTATAATGATACGGCTTAGAACTTAAGCAGTCTGCGCAAAATGTCCCGTTTTTTATGTACGGACACTGTTTTATAAATTGTATCACGCTTTTTGCTATCAATCATAACACTCCTTGCTCCTTTTATTATGTCACCGGATCTCGCCGACCACATTCTTGAAAACCACCTTGCACCGCGAAGTCCTTTTCCTTGGTTTTTGTAATACTGAAATTTTGCATACGGTGCGCTCCAGCCCACACTGTCATCTGTTGCATAACCGCTTCTTATAAGATTTCCGCTTCTCTTGGGAATATAAGGCTCGCAGTATTCCAAAACACGTTTGTTAATGTATTTTTGTACTGCGTCGCCTTTTAAAAGTCCCCTTACCGAAAGCATCGATGCGGTGCTTATAAACCGAGTGCTTATTTTAATCATAAGCACTCGACCTTCCAGTGTTTGTGAGCGCCGACTCTGTTGTCGGTTATTCTTAAAACTGTAAGCGCCTCTTTTGACGGAGAATCATTTGCACTTTCTCCTATCTCAAGCTTGTCTTCCGGAGCAAGTATTATATCCTCATCGGTAAAAATACGTATTACATAACTGTTCGACTGTGAAAATCCGTTTTCATTAATTTTTATCCCCTTTGAAAAATGAAGCTTTACATTGGGGCAAATTTGTTTTTCGTAGCCTTCTGATCCTTTGTGATACAATGTAACGAACATATAATCACCTCATTTAATAAATACCTCTGTACAAAAGACCGGTATTTGATAAATATACCTTCACAACATCGATAACCCTGTCATAAAAGTCACCGATTTCTTCAAATGTAACGCTGTATCCGTCGTTGTTTTCGCTTTTAATGCCGCCTCGCTTAGACTCATTATAAATAAGCTCGCACACTGCGCATACCGCATTTTTAAACTCGTCTGTATCTTTCATATTGCCCAAAAGCACATAATTAACATATACTGTGGCTTTGCTCTCAATATGATAAAATTCTTTAAGCGGTATCAGCGTTCCCAAAAACTCATCCCTGTAATAGTTAAAATCAACAAAACTCATGATTAAACTTCTTTTCTTTTTACAATAACTGTATTTTCGTTTGAAACTTTTACGCCGAACACTTTTCTTCCCTGAACCGCAGATGCGCCTATATAAGTGTTTGTAAGGTCTTTTACGCCTACCGGAACGCTCCATTCTTCAACTCTGTGACACCAGTTGGGATGACCTGCTATCATTTCTGTTGTAGTCTTTTTGCCCGATACCAAAGTTTCGTTGTCCTTCATAAGAAGCGAGCTTTCAAATACCGTAAATCCGGCAATTTTTCCGATTGCACCGTTTGCAACAAGGTTTTCGGAAAGTTCGCCCTGTCTTATAAAGTTTGTTGTGTCGGAAAGAAGCATACCGTAAACTTCGGGAGATACGATAAGCCATCTGCCGTCTGTTGGAACATTGTTGTTTGAAAGCTGAGTTCTAAGCGCTACGATTGTTTCGTAAACGTTTGATTTTGTAACGGCTGTTTTTGTTGAATAAACGCTTCCTTCTGTTTCAAGAGCCGAAATAGATGCACTGTCTTCAACAACGCCGAGTGCATAGCCCGCACTGTCAAGACGCTCCGCAACAATATCGTCGGGAACGGCTGCAGCATCGTAACCGTCGATAATTTCATTTACCGCTTTGTCATAAGAAAGGTTTAAGTCGATATATGTTGTTGTGCCAGTGCTGAGTGTAAGACCCGACGCTTTGTTGTAATCTCCTACGGTAACGTTTGTTGAACGAACAGGGATTTTAACCTTTCCGCCTACTGCGTCGCCTTCGTAATGATCGTTAAAAATAAGACCGCTTTTTGTTACCAATGTAGCCTGAAGTTTTTTATCAATAAGTTTTGAATATCTGTCCTGTAATGTATGTGCCATTTTAAAATTCCTCCGTTAAATTATCTTAAATTTGGATTTCGTCTGTAAAAGCTTTCTTCAAGTGACGAAATTTTTTGAATATTGTTTCCCTGCGAAAGCCCCGTTTTAAGCGGTGTGCTTTGCGTAACCCAGGGATTTTCATTAATAAAATTATCAAGTGCTTCCGAGAAATCTCCCTTTTCGCCGGCATTTTTCTCGGCTTCAAATCTTACAAATGAAGCAAATTTTTCATTTACGCCTCTTTTGTTAATCATATCGTTATGCTCGTAAGCGAGCAGCTTTTGCGCTGAAATCTGAGCTTCTTTTTTAAGATTTTCAATAAGAGCATTGTTTTCTTCCATTTGCTGTTTGCTTAAGTAAAACTGCTCCGTTTCTTCCTTTGACGGCATATTTTTCATCGCTCTGGCAAGACGTGTTTTAACAATTTCGTCAACCTGAGCCTGAGTGAAAGTTTTTTCGCCGTCCAAAGCATCCTTTCCGTTATCCGGTGTGTTTTTCAAACCGTCTTTTGATTCGGTTTTCCTTGGTTTTTCATTTTCAAAACCGCCGTTTTTTTCGGAAAATTCATTTTTTTCTAAAAATCCGTCTTTTCCGATTTTTTCGCTTTTTCCATTTTTTTCTGCGGATTTTAAATCTTCGTCCGATTTTAAAATACCGTCTGTTTCAAAATTTTTGTTTTCATAACCTTTGTTTTCAAAGTTTTCATTATCCGAAATTTCGTTTTCATTAAATGCATTTTCGTATTTTTTTAACATATATGTTTCTCCTTTCCGTTTAACGTCCGTCGACTTCTATATAAAAGAGCCGTTCTTTACCCTCTGCGGCTCCTTAAAAGAGCATAAATAAATTTTGGGTTAATTAATACCTGCCGCATCATTTTTAAAATTTTCGCTTTTTTGGAAAATTTCTTTTTCCATAGCTTCTTTTGCGGCTTTTCTTTTTGCGATTTTTTTAGACTTTTCAATTGCCATATCTTCCGTGAGATTATAGACCTTCATAAAATACTCAACATCGTCTATAACACCGTTTTTATATTCGTCAAGCATTCTTGAAGAAATTGAAGAAGTATCTTCTATAACGCTGTCGTCAAAGTTTATGCTTACTTCAAAATCATCGTCGTAGCCCAAGAGATATGCAATTGCATAAACAAGATTGCAGATTGCTTTTTCCATAACAAGCTGGTGCTTTTTAAGATTTTCGTAAAGCTCGCTTTTTTCGCTTATAACCTCGGTTGCGGTTTTAATTCCCGTTTTGGTAATCTCGTATCTTGCATTTCCAAGTCCGCATTTTGACGATAAAAGATTAAGATTTCTGTTTAATGCCGTTTCGTGTTCCTGAGAGCGAAGCGTCATATTGATTTCTTTTATTTCCGTAAGCGAATCGTTTGCCTTAATTGCATAAAACTCGGTGTCGTTGTCGTCAAAAACAGGTGTGAGCCCCGTTGAATCGCTCATCATCTGAGCCATTC
This sequence comes from uncultured Eubacteriales bacterium, assembly GCA_902493665.1. Taxonomy (GTDB): domain Bacteria; phylum Bacillota; class Clostridia; order UMGS1810; family UMGS1810; genus SIG430. Next base: position 1,914 of record CABUQL010000031.1, on the reverse strand, counting down.
CCACAGGAACGATTATTCTTTTTTTGCCGAGACGGAATTCATTTTGATAACTGTCATAAATTAAATCGATTCCCTTTAAAATATCGATTGAATTTGCAAATACCGATATTCCCATAGGATTTTTAAAATCAACATTGTTTATGATGTTAGGCGTTATAATCTGGAAAAACGGTCTTTTTGAATTTGTGTAAACAACTTCGGAAACGCCTTCGGGAAGAGGTATTTCTTTTGATTTTTCAAACATTTTGTTTACAATTTTGTATCTGCCGTTTTCCAAAATATGCATATTTACATATATAACTTTCTTTTTGTCAATTATCTTTTCGCTTGCAAATGCACATTCCAAAATCTGCCCGTTTGACCACGAAAGCGGATAAATCATATCTGCGCTTATGTAGTCAATTTTAATTTCGTCTCCGTCTTTGTATTCAACAAAAGCACCCGTTCCGAGCGCAAATGTAATTTCCGCAAGACGGTTTGCAAACACCCTGAAATTGTTTTTGTCAAGAACCTTTAAAACATCTTTTTTAACTTTGAGCTTGCCTATGTTTATGTCTACCCTTTCATTTAAAATAAGATTTGCCCAGTCCTCGCAAACTTTTTTTGCAAAAGATGCGGTTGCCCTCTCCCTTGCAATAAGCTTTTTGCCGTTATACTGATTGTAGCGGTGAAAGCTTGAAACCTTGCCCTTATACCAGCTAAGCCACTTGTCTATATCGGCATAAAATTCATCGGGCACCGTTTCGTAACCCATTTTTCTGAAAATCTGATTCATATTTTTTTCCTTTCCTATTTGCCGCAAACGCAAATAATGTCTTTCATGTATTCCTCCGATGCGTACTCCAAAGCGTCAAGACTGTCGATATTTATGCTGCCGTCGTCAAGACGGATATCGGCGCCCCCCTTTGAATCCCACACCGCGCTTTCCAAAGCATCGCACACATTTTTGCATTTTCTCATCACCTTGTATGCTTTGCAGCTCATAATAAGATTGTAAAACCTTATCCGTTCGCAAATTTTTCCCTTTCTTGCAAGACGTATGTCAACACCTAAATTTTCTCTTGCCGCAGCCGCCGCAAGTCCCTCAATAAGCGTTGTTTCCGCACTGTCGCAAAAAACCTCATACACCTTGTAGTTTTGCTTTACACGCTTTATAAAAGACACAAATTCCTCCTCAAGCCTTTTTGGCGAAACTCTTTCTTTTAAGTAAAATTCATCAAGCGTAACAATTCCCTTAAAGCCTTTAAGATATCCGTTAAGCACAAAAGCGTGCGCCGATTTAAACCCGCCGAAGTCAACACCGACGCTTGCAAACATAATGTCGTTTTTGTCGATGCCATCTATAATGAATTTTTCGGGATTATCTGCAAAAAGCGGATATATAACACCTTCGGCAGCCTTCCATTTTCCGAGTATAAACCTGTCGTAAAAAACTCCGCTGTATTCTTTTTTTAAGTTTTCAACATAGCTTTTGTCCAAAAATGTGTTGTCGTCTATAAGAAATTTTATAACGCGCATATCAAGTTCATTGCATCTTTTAATGTAATGCTTGTTAAGCCAGTGATTCGGATTGTCCGGATTTGTGGTTGCAAAAAGTTTGGCGCCCTTTTCGGAAAGTCTTGATAAAAGCATCGAGAAAAAATCCTCGTCAAAAAGCGTGAGCTCGTCGCAATATGCCCCCATAAGCGTCATACCGCGTATTTTGTTTTCCGAACGCTTGTCGTTTACGCCTTCAAGGTAAACCTTTCTTTTAAAAAGCACGGCTTCTTTTTTAGAAAGCGAATAGTAAAAATTTTTTGAACCGATAAGACTCTGCAAAAGGTCAAGGCAATTTCTTTTTAACGTGTTAAGGGTTTTGCCTGCCATCATATAAGACTTATCTTCAGGCATCGACGCAACAAACAGTGCCCATAA
>CABUQL010000030.1 GCA_902493665.1 uncultured Eubacteriales bacterium | reverse complement strand
AAAACAAGGAAATAATGTTATACTTACAATAAACTATGATTTGCAGGATGCGGCCGAGAAGGCACTTAAAGAAACGATTTTGTCTATTAACGGCGGAGGTGTCGGAAGCAAGATCGCAAGCGGCGGTTCTGTCGTGGCACTTGATGTTAATTCCGCTGAAATTCTTGCTATGGCAAGCTATCCGGATTATAATATAAAAACGTTTGACAAAGATTATGAAATGCTTTACAGAGATCCTCAAAAACCAATGTTTAACAGAGCAATCAGCGGTGCGTATGCCCCCGGTTCGATTTTTAAAATTCTTACATCCATTGCAGTTTTGGAGGATAGAATTGTAACACCGGAAACACTTGTTTTTGACGAGGGTGTATATAAAATCGGTGACCACTCCTTTAATTGTCTTGTCTATACGCAGGCGCACGTTACACACGGATACATAAATGTTTCACAGGCATTAAAAGATTCGTGCAATTATTTTTATTATAAAACAGGTCATGAACTCGGAATCAAGCGTTTGGATTATTATTCAAAAAAATTTGGTCTTGGGCAGCTTACGGGAGTTGAACTTGAGGGTGAAAAGCCGGGTGTGCTTGCTTCTCCCGAATATAAAGAAAAAACTTTTCATGAAATATGGTATCCGGGCGATACAGTACAGTTTGCAATCGGTCAGTCGTTTAATCTTTTTACACCGCTTCAGCTTGCAAATTATGTTGCAACTTTTGCAAACGGCGGAACGAGATATAAACCGCACATCATAAAAAGCATAAAAGACCGTGATACAGGTAAAAATCTTGTTTCAAACGAAAGTGTTGTTTTAAATAAAATTGACATTTCAGACAGAACTTATGACGCAGTTTTAAAGGGAATGAGAATGGTTGCGTCAAATGGTACGGCAAGCTCGACTTTTGCAAGCTTTCCGATTGACGTCTGCTGTAAAACAGGTTCCGCGCAGGTTGTAGGTTCAAATGCAACAGGTACATTTGTTGCCGTTGCGCCGTATGACAAACCGCAGATAGCAATTGCAATAGTTGTTGAAAATGCGGGCTCGGGTGCTGCAGTTGCACCTATTGCCAGAAAGATACTTGCTAAATACTTTAACATTGAAGATAACTTTGAACCTGCAAAAAAGAGTGAATAACTTTAAAATATAAAAAATTAAGAAGTTTTTGTAGACATCAAATATTTTTTGTGATAAAATTAAATTATAAGCTGATTTTACGGCGTTTGCCGTACTATTAAAAAGCAGAAACGGAGCTTTCTTAAATGATTATTTCTATTGTGTCTGCAAACGGCGGCACAGGAAAAACTACTTCTGCCGCAAATATTGGGATTTCACTTGCAAAAATGGGCAAAAAAACGGTTTTGATTGATAACAATACAGGATTTCGAAGCCTTGATATTGCTCTCGGCCTTGAAAGCGTGTTTGCTTATGATATTTCAGATGTTTTCGGTAACAAGTCAAAAACAGACGACGTGCTTGTTGAGTGCAATGAAGATAATCTTTTTCTTATTCCTGCATCTCTTTCGGGAAACTCTGATGAATTTAACGAAGTAATTTTCAAAGAGATTATTGATGATTTAAAAAACGATTTTGAGTATATTATTATTGATTGCCAATCGGGCATAAATGATTCGGTAAAGTGCAGTGTTTCTCTTTCGGACGAAGTTATCGTCACCGTTTTGCCGAATGTTTCGTCTGTAAGGCAGGCCGAAACGCTTTTGGCACAGTTTGACGGTTTAACAAGCGCAAATTTGCGTTTGCTTATTAATAAAATTTATCCTGGTCGTAATGAGTGCATGTCGGCAGATGATGTTTTGGACAAGCTCGGCCGAAATCTTTTGGGAATTTTGCCGTATGATACTGAAATACTTTTGTCGTTCGACAATACACCGCTCACCGAAAAAGAATCTTCAATATTTAGTCAGGCATATTTAAATATTACAAAGAGGCTTTTGGGCGAAAAAGTTTCGATTACCGATTTTATGGTCAAAAAATCATTTTGGAAAGAAGTTTTTGGCAAATAATAGTTTATACATAAGTTAAAATAGAATTAAATATTAAGGGGTTGTAAGAAATGAACATAGCATTAATTGCACATGATAAGAAAAAAGAATTGATGGTGCAGTTTTGTATAGCTTATAAAGGTATCTTGTCGCATCATAATTTGGTGGCAACAGGAACAACGGGAACTCTTATAATGGATGCAACGGGACTTAATGTACATAGATTTTTGTCGGGTCCGCAGGGCGGTGACCAGCAAATCGGCGCACGCATTGCGTATAATGAAATCGACTTGGTGTTGTTTTTCAGAGACCCTCTTACAGCACAACCGCATGAGCCTGATGTTAATGCGCTTTTAAGGCTTTGCGATGTTCATAATATACCGCTTGCGACAAATGTTGCAACGGCGGAGGTACTTGTACGCGGAATGGAACGCGGAGATATGGATTGGCGAGATATTGTAAATCCGAAAAATTCAAGAATATAACGGAGGAAATGGGACTTTTTTATAAGTCCCGTGTTTTTTATGAAAATACTTTTTAAAAACGCTTTAATCTTAACAATGAACGAAAAAGAAATTATAAAGGACGGATTTTTGGCGGTTGAAGGCAGTAAAATTACGTCTGTTTTGGACAAGTGTCCCGAAGGTGAGTTTGACAGAGTGATAGACTGCAAAAACAAGCTTATAATGCCGGGACTTATAAACTGCCACACGCATATTCCTATGATAATAATGCGCGGATACGGCGGAGGTTTACCGCTTGACAAATGGCTGAACGAAAAGATTTTTCCGATAGAAGACAAAATGAAGGAAGACGATTTTTACTGGTCATCGCTTCTCGCGCTTGCCGAAAGTGCAGCTTGCGGAGTAACATCGCTTAACGATATGTATTTTTCTACATCATACATCGCAAAAGCCGTTGACAAGTCAAAAATGCGTGCTATGCTTTATTGCTGCGGAACATATTTTGACGATGAAACAAGTGATTTTGAATATTTTAAAAAGACTGTTGATACAAGGAATTTAATTGAAGAATACAAAAATAATGACAGAATATCTTTCGGCGTGTCGCCACATGCAATATATACCTGCACCGACAATTATCTTAAATTTTGCGGCGAAGAGGCAAAAAGGCTGAATACGGTTTTGCATATTCATTTGTCGGAGACGCAAAAAGAGTTTGATGACTGTATGGCAAAAAACGGCGTTACACCGACAAAGCATCTTGAAAATCTTGGCGTTTTGTCGCCGAAAACAATTGCGGCACACGGTGTTTATCTTACAGATGATGATATTGAAATACTAAAAAAATACTCCGTAACAATAGTAAATAATCCTACAAGCAATTTGAAGCTCGGAAGCGGAATATGCGATACGTCTAAGCTTGTAAAAAGCAATGTCAACGTTGCTTTGGGCACTGACGGAGCGTCGAGTAACAATAATCTTAATATATTTGAAGAACTTCATATTGCATCGCTTATATGCTGCGGCGAAAAGAGAGAGGCAAATCTGCTTGACACATTTGAGTATCTGAAAATGGCAACCGTAAACGGCGCCAAAGCGCTCGGATTTGAAAAATGCGGTGTTATAAAAGCCGGAAATGCGGCCGATATTATTATGCTTGACCTTGATAAACCGCATCTTTATCCGATACATGATGTTTTTTCGCTTTTGGTTTATTCCGCGCAGGGCAGCGATGTTTGTATGACAATATCGGGCGGTGAAATAATCTACGAAAACGGCGAATACAAAACTATTGATATTGAACGTACCAAGTTTGAAGTTGAGAGAATCTGTAATAAATTATTTAAATAAGGTGATAAAATGGATTACGAATTAATAATGAAAAATCTTGAAAAAAACAATTTTAAACCGTATCTGGTTAAATCGAAAGAGAATATTATTCCGCTTTTAAAAACCATCATATCAAAGGGTGACACTGTTTCCGTGGGAGGTTCAATGACTCTTTTTGAAACGGGTGTGATTGATTTTTTGAGAAACGGAGATTATAACTTTTTAGACAGATATAAAGAAGGACTTTCGCACGATGAAGTCGGTAAAATTTACAGAGATTCTTTCTTTGCCGACGCGTATCTTTGCGGCACAAATGCACTTTTAAAAAGCGGTGCGCTATATAATGTTGACGGCAATTCAAACAGAGTGGCATCGATTGTATTTGGTCCAAAATCCGTAATAATTATTGCCGGAAAAAATAAAATTGTCAATGATTTTGACGAGGCGGTAAAAAGAGTAAAAGAAATTGCCGCACCGAAAAATGCAAAAAGACTTTCCTGTGAAACTTATTGCAATATAAAAGAAAAATGTGTTTCGCTAAACAACGGAAATGCCGATGTATGCAACGGCTGCGCAAGTAATTCAAGAATTTGCTGCAATTATGTTTTATCATCATATCAGAAAGTTAAAGACAGAATTAAAGTTATAATTGTTGATGAAGAATTGGGATATTAATACCTTTTAAGGAGGTTTTTATGAAAAGACTTTGTTGTTTTTGTTTGGTTACAGTAATGGTTTTATCGCTTTTTGTTGTCGATACCGTTGCTACAGAAGAAAATATTGTAATAAATGAAGTTATGGCGTCTAATAAAAACACCATAAAAGACACAAAAGGCAGCGCTTCAGACTGGATAGAGCTTTATAACAGGGGCAGTGCACCGGTAAAGCTTGGCGGAAAATATTTGAGCGATTCAAAGAAAAATCTTACTCAGTTTAAGTTCCCGGATGATGCAGTACTCGAAGGCGGAAAGTACCTTATAATATGGTGTGACGGAACCGAGGGGGTTTCTGACGGATGCTATTATGCACCGTTTAAGATTTCCGAGGGTGAGACAGTTTATCTTACATGTGAGGACGGCATAACAATTATTGATAGTTTAAAAGCGAACGATATGCTGACAGATGAAAGTATCGGAAAAATTGATAACACAACAAACGAAGTTGCAATTTTTACAAATCCGACGCCTTTTAGGGAAAATGATATTTCATCAAAAAAACTTGTAAAGCCGTCGTTTTCCAAAAAAGCGGGGTTTTACACAGAAGGATTTGACCTCGAAATCACATCGGGTTACAATAATGCAGAAATTTATTATACACTTGACGGCAGCGAGCCTGCGAAAAATTCGCTGAAATATAACGGACCTGTTCATATTGACAGCAGAAAAGGCGAAAAAAATACGATTTCCGAGATCCCGACAAACACTCTTAATACAAACCGTGCATGGCAAAAACCCGGCGGCGAAGTTTTTAAGGCAAATGTCGTTAAAGCCTGTGTTTTTCTCGGTGATGACAAAAGTGTGACCGCGTGTGCGACTTACTTTGTCGACAAAGATATTTTTTCAAGATACGGCGTTAATGTGGTTTCGCTGACAACAGATAATGAAAATCTTTTTGACAACGAAAAAGGAATTTACGTTGCCGGCAATCACACAAACTATGCAAACAAGGGATCGCAGTGGGAGAGAAGTGCGTTTTTTGAATATTTTGACAAAAATGGTAAAAGAGAAGTTTCGCAGAATGTCGGTATAAGAATACACGGCGCTTTTTCCAGATCGTTTCCGCAAAAATCAATCAGAGTTTATGCAAGGAGCGAATACGGTAAGGAAAGCATAGAATATCCGTTTTTTGAGGATAACAATGCCGAAAAATTCAAATCGATTATTTTGAGAAATTCGGGAAATGATTTTGGAAATACAATGTTTTTGGAAAGAAAACAAAAACGCCGTGATACAGGATTTTTGTCCCGCAGTGCTTTTTATAAACGGCGAATATTGGGGAATATCAAACATCAGAGAACATTACAGTGAGGAGTATTTTGCAACTCACTTCGGCGGAGAATCAAAAAATTACGTTATTGCCGAAAACGGCGGAGTTGCAATTGACGGTGAAAACAAAAATGATAACAAGTCGTTTATTGATATTGCAAATTTTGCGTCAAAAAATGATATGAATAACGATGCAAATTATAAGCGCGTTGAAGAAGTTGTTGACCTTGACAATATGGCGGTTTATTTTGCGGCAGAGATTTTTGCCGGAAACAACGACTGGCCCGGAAACAATCTCGGACTTTTTAAATATAAGGCAGAAAACGGCGAAAATACCGACGGATTTAAAGACGGAAAATGGCGTTTTTTTATAAAAGATGTCGATCAGGCATACGCATTCAGGCAGATAAATTATAAGATTTTTGATAAAATCAAAGAAGCATATGAAACCGGAAAGAAAAATTATCCTGTAATGCTTTTTGTTTCAATGCTTAAGTCTGAAAAATTCAGAAATAAATTTTACGATGTGCTTTGCGATGCGGCAAATGCGAACCTTTCGCGTGAAAATATTTGTTCTGTCACGGAAAAGTACAAAGAAATTTACCGCGAATTAATTGATGAGCACATTTTAAGGTGGGGCTCTCCGCAAAATTTTGATGTATGGGAGCAGATGGTAGACAGATACAAAGCTTTCGGCAACAGAAGAATGGCAAATATAGAGTTTCAGCTTAAAACCTTTATGCCCGATGTTTGCAAAACAGAATTTAACGGATTTAACGCAGGGTTAACTGTTATAAATGAAAACGATGAATACGGAAAAATTAAAATTAACGGTTTGTACCTTCCAAACAGTAACACGGTAAGATGTACGTATCGAGAAAATGCAAAAGTCACCTTTACGGCGGTTGCAAATGAGGGTTACAGATTTGCCGGATGGAGCGGTGCGGTAAAATCCAAGGATGAAACTGTCACATTAAATTTAAGCGATACATCAAATCAAATAAGAGCAGTTTTTGAAAAAATTGAAGAGTAATAAAGAACACATTATTCCAAAAACGAAAAAAGGCAAAAAAAGAATATAATTTTATATTTAAGGCAAAAAATGAGTAGAATTAGCTTTTGTTAAGTGTTATACTTGAATAAAGGAGTGAATTTAAATGAAAAAGGTTTTAGCAATGTTTGTTGCTCTTGCCGTTTTGATGACTCAGTTTTTTGCTGTAAGCGTTTTTGCAGACGATTCATCAAGCAGCGAAAAGCAATATAGAACTTTGGCTATGCAGGATTTTGAAAGCGAAGCCATAAGAGGCGACAATTTCAAAATGTATACAATGTCTACTCAAGCAGGTCTTTTAGACGGTGAATACGGAAAGGGTTCTTCTACGGTGCCTACGGCAACCGTCAGCAGCGAAAAAGCTTACGAAGGCGAGTATTCATTGTCATATAAAGGCAGAGACAGAGATACTGCACGAATAAAAATTGCCCATATACTTCCCGAGGATATAAGTTCTTATGTCGGAAAAACAATAAGAATTACTGCAAAAATTATGCTTTCCGACTACACAGATGCATCGAAAAACGCAAAAATCAATTTCAGAGTAATGTCGGATAAAGATTACGGTGTTGATTTTGCTTCAACTTTTACAGCGGCAAATCCCGATGTGTGGACAGATGTGTCGATGGACTTAAACGTTACATCGGATTGTATTGTAAAAAACACATCAGGATCGATTACATATCCGCTCCGTGTTGCGGTTGAAACAAGCGGAGAGGCAACACCTAAGGCGTTTTATATTGACAATTTGTGCGCTCAGCTTGATGTTACGAATGAAGATGCTACATCAGCTTTTCAGGGATTTGAAACCGAAAACACTGTAGGAACGGACATCAACAACGCAGGTGAAGGAAGCATAACGATATCTGCAAACACAGATAAAACATATGTAAGAACAGGCAATTATTCCGCAAAAGCATCAGGCAGAAACAACACCAATAGTGGTCTTAGAGTGTTAAATCTATTGAAGAAAATTGCAGTTTCTTCAAATATAGGAAAAACATTTAAGATTACTGCGTATGTTATGCCATCGTATTCACAGGGAGAGATAAGCGATACGGACTACGCAATTAATCTTAAGAACTTAAATTTCAGAATGGCAGTAACGAAAAACAATTCCGCTACGCAGAGCAGAGCAATAACAAAAACAGGTCTTGTGAATAATGAGTGGAATAAAATGACGCTCTTATATCCGATTACTCAGGACGTTGTTGATAATGCGATTATTGCATTAAGATTTGACCAGTTTACCGATGGTGCCGTACTTTGCGCCGACTTCTATGTTGATGATATAAACGTTGAAGAATACACAGATTTTTACTCGCCTTCAATGGCAGTTGAAAAAACAGAAGGTTATGAAGATAAAACAAGTTTTACAGAGTATTCGGTTGCAAGTTACAACGGTCTTTTAACAGGCGATTACAGACTTGGCGGCGATGGGATTAAACCGTCATTTGACATTAGTCAGAATCAATATCATACAGGAAATAAGTCTCTTCGTGTTTCGGGTTTGGCACCGACATCAACAGGTGCTTTTTCAAACAGGGTAAAGCTTGCCAATCTTTTGCCGAATGATATAGAAAACTACATAGGCTATAAATTTAAAGTTTCCGCATATGTTATGGCAGAAAATTATGTGGGTACAAATGCTGCAAAAGACGGAAAATCTTTAAGTATCGGCTTTATAAATGATAAAGATACTGATAAATTTTCTGAAGTCACTTATCAGGTTAACGAAGGCGAATGGACGCTTATGCAGTCTGAATTTGAAATAACACCTTCATTCATCGCCAAGTATATTTACAGCGGAAGTGACAAATCCGAAAACGAAACGAGAGCATGGCCTTTAAGACCTATGATTCAATTTTCAAATGACAGAAATAAAGTTCCGTCAACAGTATATATTGACGATATCACTGTTGAATATGTCTGCGAAGCCATAGGTGTTACACTTCCTAAAATTTTTGCAAACAATATGGTTCTTCAACGCAACAAACCGGTTCCCGTTTGGGGCTGGGACGGTACGCCGGGTGATGTTATCACGGCAGAAATTGACGGTGTAAGCGTAAACGCAACTGTTGACAGTGAAGGTAAGTTTTATTTGGAACTTCCTGCACTTAGCGGCGGAAAAAATAAAACTCTTACCATTAAAAACGGAAATCTCAAAAAGACATATACAAATATTGGAATAGGCGAAGTTTGGTACTGCAGCGGACAGTCAAATATGGAACTTAAGATTTCGCAGATTTTCAATAAAGAAAATATTATAAATATTGCAGATGCACACGATGTAAGGACATTTAAAATTCCGAAAATTGCTTCGTATGACAAGCAGCAGGATTTGCCCGACGGTTCGGAATGGAAAGTGCTTAATTCTTCAAATGTTTCAAATGTTTCCGCAATAGCATATATA
>CABUQL010000029.1 GCA_902493665.1 uncultured Eubacteriales bacterium | reverse complement strand
AGAGGTTCTTTAAGCATTTTTTTCACCTCCGAGTTTTTTCATAACCTTAACAATATTCATTTGTATCGGGCATTTCGACAGGCATCTTCCGCAGCCTACGCACGAAAACAAACCGTCGTTGTTTGTGGGATAATACACAAGTTTGTGCATAAATCTCTGGCGGAATCTTTCAAGCTGAGTAAGTCTCGGCTGACCTGCCGACATTTTTGTAAAATCGGAATACATACATGAATCCCAGCATCTGAATCTTTTAATGCCGTGACCCGTATTAAAATCTTTTATATCATAGCACTGGCATGTCGGACAAACAAATGTGCACGTTCCGCATCCCAGGCATGACTCGGAAAGCTCGCCCCATTCGGGTGCATTAAAGAATTTGCTTGTTGTGTCCTTGCCGAAAGCGTCTTTTTTAAGATTTGCAAGCGGAAGTTTTTTAAGACGTTCTTTTATAAGCTTTCTCTGAGCGTCTGCCGCTTTTGTGTCGCTTTCTTCGGTTATGCCTTCAATTTCTTTTAAAAGTGCTTTTCCCTTTTCGGTTGCGTCTTCCATATAAAGTGCATCGTCTGTTTTGTAGCAGACAACGTCGCCTAAAGGGTTTGCGGCGTCTATATCAAAGGTCTGGCAAAAACACGTTTCCGAAGGTCTTGTGCAGGCAATGGAAACTATAACCGCATGATCGCGTCTGTTTTTGTAATAAGTGTCAACAGGTTCCGATAAAAACACTCTGTCTAAAATGTCAAAACTTTTAACATCGCACGCACGCACTCCGAAAACAACAAAATCTTCGCTTTCATTTCTTGTGTCTATAACTTCAACATTTTTTCCTTCGACTTTAAAATCCATAAGATTTTCTGTCTGCGGAAAGAAAAAGTCTTTTGCGCTTCTTACAGTATTTAAAGCGTCGGAAAGCTTTTTGCCGCTTTCCCATTTTTCATATTTCGCACCGTTTTTTTCGTCAACGGGAAGATATACGCTTTTTGATGACGAAAGCTTTTCAAAAAGTGTATCAAGCTTATCGAGTGAAATTTTACGCATCTTTGCCACCTCTTTCCACTGCTTCGCCGGGTTCTGCATCGTTTTCGCTGTAATTTACAATAGGTGCACGGCTTCCGACTGTTTCACCCGCCTGATATGTGCCGTAAAGCTCGTCTATATCTTTTATGAACTTACGGTTTAAAAGGTGAAGCGGTATTCTCTGGGGACAAACTCTCGAACATTCGCCGCAGTCTGTGCAGCGTCCGGCAACGTGAAATGCACGTATAATATGAAACATTTTTTCTTCAAATTCATTTGAAGCGGCTTTGTTTTCAACCGGGGATTCGGGATTGTCAAATACGCATTTTTCGCAGGTACATGCAGGACATACGTCACGGCAGGCATTACATCTTATGCAGCGTGAAAGTTCATTCTGCCAAAATGCATAACGCTCGTCGGGAGTCATATTTTCAAGACGTGAAACTTCATCAAATCTGTTTGAATCGATTTCTTCGCCGTCCTCTCCTATAAGACAGTCGTAAGCAACATGTTTTTTCGATTTGCAGTTTTTGCATCTTTCCAAAAGAATTTCATCTTTTGCCACCTTAACATCGCCGTCGTAAAGCGTGTGAATTACAACATTTTCTCCTTCAAAATCAACCGACGAAATTTCGCCTGCTTTTTCTTTCATTTTGTTTGTGTCAATCATTCCGTCGCAAGGAACGCCGACTGCATAAACCTTTTCTCTGTTAAATCTGTGTTCGGTAAGAAGCTGGTTAAAACTGTACGTATCGCACGGTTTTAAAAATACCAAAACTTTACCGTCGTCTTTTTGCGTTTCTTTTATAAGATATTTTGAAAAATTTGCACCGCAAAAGTCATTCCATACAAAATCTTTTTCAAAAGATGTTTCGTCAGGAAAAACAGAAGGAGTTATATCGTAGTCAAACTCTCCTTTTTTCCAGCCGAGAATTCGGTTTGCTTCGCCGCTTTGCAAAAGTTCTTTTGCTTTTGCACAAAGAATTTCACGCTCTATTTTTTGCATCGCAAATCCTCCAATCTCTTGTTTTTACCAAGCTTTGCAACCTTTTCGGCAAAATCGTTCATTGTTGCCGCAAATTTTGCACCCTCTGCCGCACTTACCCATTCAACTCTTGTTCTGTCTCTTTCAATTCCGAGATAGTCAAGCATTGAGAAAAGAAGCGACATACGTCTTCTTGTGTAATAATTACCTGACGTATAATGGCAGTCGCCGGGGTGGCATCCGCAAAGTATAACGCCGTCTGCGCCTTTTTGGAAAGCACGCAGAATAAACATCGGGTTTACTCTGCACGAGCAAGGCACTCTTATAATTTTTACATCTGCCGGATAGTTAAGTCTGTTGTTTCCGGCAAGGTCTGCTCCCGCATATGAACACCAGTTACAGCAGAAAGCAACGATAAGCGGTTTGTATTCGTTTACTTGCATATTGCGTCCACCTCCGCTATTATTTGTTTATTCATAAATCCTTTAAGGTCCATAGCTCCCGACATACATGCAACAGTACAAGCTCCGCAGCCCTGGCAGACTGCTTCGTTAACAGATGCAACGCGGCGTACTTTTGTTGTTCGGTCAGGCATTCTGAATTCTTTTTCCACATAAGTTATAGCTCCGTACGGACAAACATTTTCACAAGTTGAGCATCCGTTACACATCATTTCATCGCTGTGTGCAACGCAAGGATTACCCATAAGCTTATCTTTGCACAAAAGACCTATAACCTTTGATGCAGCAGCTCCTGCCTGCGATACCGTTTCGGGGATATCTTTCGGTCCCTGACATGTCCCCGAGAGGAAAACGCCTGCCGTAGGACTTTCAACAGGACGAAGCTTAGGATGCGCTTCTGTGAAGAAGTCGTTTGTATCCATACTTGCGGTAAGCATGGTTGCAAGAGATCTTGCGGATTTATCCGGCTCTATTGCCGCAGCAAGAACAACGAGGTCTGCGTCAATATGAAGTTGCTTATTCATGAGAAGGTCTGACGCCTGAACCTTAAGTTTGCCGTTTTCGGGCAAAACCTTTCCAACCATACCTTTTATATAATGAACACCGTATTCTTCAACTGCACGGCGGTAAAATTCATCAAAGTTTTTACCGGGTGTACGAACGTCAATATAAAATACATAAACATCGGTGTCCGGATATTTGTCACGTGTGAGCATTGCATGTTTTGCGGTATACATACAGCAAATTTTCGAGCAGTATTCTTTACCTTTTTGCGAGCACGCTTCGCATCTTGAACCTACGCACTGAACAAACACTATTGTGTGCGGATGTTTTCCGTCCGACGGACGAAGAAGTTTACCCTGTGTCGGGCCCGCGGCGTTTGTAAGTCTTTCAAATTCAAGAGAAGTTATAACGTCTTTAGACTGCGAATAAGCATATTCGTCAAATTTATCCATTGAAATGGGATTAAATCCGGTTGCAACAACAATTGCGCCGTATTTTTCCGTAATATACTCATCTTTTGCCTTGTAGTCGATTGCTCCGGCAGTACACACCTTTGAGCAAACTCCGCATTTTCCGTTTTTAAGCATCATACAATGATTTGCATCGATTGTTGCAACCTTAGGAACTGCCTGTGCAAAAGGAATATATATTGCACGTCTGTTGTCCATACCGAGATTAAATTCATTTGGCACTTTCTTCTGCGGGCATTTTTCTGTACAAGCTCCGCAGCCTGTGCAAACCTCTTCTTTGACGTAACGCGCTTTTTTCTTAATTGTTACTTCAAAATTGCCGACAAAACCGCCGACTTTTTCAACTTCCGAATATGAGAATATTCTGATTTTTTCGTTCTGGGCAACATCAACCATTTTCGGTGTAAGAATACAAGCCGCACAGTCGAGTGTCGGGAACGTTTTGTCAAGCTGTGACATTTTTCCGCCTATTGTAGGCTTTTTCTCAACAATGTCAACTTCAAATCCTGCATCTGCAATATCGAGCGCAGTCTGTATTCCCGCAATTCCGCCGCCTATTACAAGCGCACGTTTTGTTACGGGGCTTTCACCCGGCGTAAGCGGTGCGTTAAGATTTACTTTTGCAACTGCCGCTTTTGCAAGAATTATTGCTTTTTCCGTACCTACGGGCATTTCTTTGTGAACCCATGAGCACTGCTCACGGATATTTGCAATTTCAACCATATAAGGATTGATTCCGGCAGCTTTTGCCGTTTTTCTGAATGTTGCTTCATGCATACGCGGTGAGCACGAGCAAACAACTATTCCCGTAAGTTTATATTCTTTAATTGCATTTTTTATAATGTCCTGTCCTGCCTGAGAACACATATACTGATAATCGGTGGAGAAAACAACCCCCGGCTCATTTTTCAAAGCCTCTGCAACCGATTTTACATCAACCGTTCCGGCAATGTTTGTTCCGCAATGACAGACAAATACTCCGATTCTCTGCATGGTTATTTCTCCTTTCTACTTAAAATATTTTCGAAATGCGCTCACTATTGCCTGCTGAGGCATATCGTCATCGATTTTTTCGGGTATCATATCGGGTTTTAAATGATTCTGACCCTTTTGGCGTATAACCGCAAGACGTATTGCTTCAACAAGCTTTGCAGGCTCAACACCTCTGGGGCATCTGTCAACACATGCAAAACATGAAAGGCATTTGTAAACAGAATCAGATTTCATAAGAGTTTCTATATCACCCGTTTCAACCATATATACAAACTGGTGGGGATGATATTCCATTTCGTCGTATGACGGGCACGTACCCGAGCATTTTCCGCATCTCATGCATTTTAAGGGGTTAACTTTGCTTGATGTGATAATTTGTTCTTTTAATTTTTCCGATTTACTAAGCATCATTATCCTCCTTTATACCGAGAGCCTCTGCCAAAAGCTCCGTGAAATACACAACGGGAATACCGCTGCCGTTTTTCTCAAGATTGTATTTGCAAAGCGGACAAGCCGTAACAATCATATCTGCTCCGTGGCTTTGTGCACTTTCGCAAACCGATTTGCTCTTTTTCTCGGCAGATTTTTCATCTTCCAAAGCGATATATCCGCCGCAGCATTCGTTGCGTTTGGGGTAAATAACGCTTTCGGCGCCGAGAGAAGATATAAAGTCTTCCATAATATGCGGATTTTCAGGGTCGTCAAATCCCATAACCTTTCCGGGACGGAGAAGAAGACATCCGTAATATGCGGCAATCTTTTTGCCTTTTAAGGGATTTACAACTTTTTCTTTTATTTTGTCAAAACCGATTTTGTCACGAAGAAGTTCAAGATAATGACAGACCTCCGTTTCACCTTCGTAAGGCTTTGAAAAATCTTTTTCCTGAGCCATATAGGCATTAACCTTAGCGGCAAAATCTTTATCGTTTTGAATTTGATAATTTGTCTGCTTTATTACGTTATGACAGGCTGAACATACCGTCACCAAAGGCTGGTTTTCATCTCTTGCCGCGCAAAGCGCACGCACGCTTGAAAGCTTTGTGGCAACTTCATCGGCAGCGCTTACAAAAACACCGCCGCAGCATTGCCAATCTTTAATTTCGCAAAGCTGTGCGCCCAAAACATCGGCGCACTTTCTTGCATAATAATCAAGCTTTTTAGCCTTTGTACGGAGGGTGCAACCCGGAAAATAACTTACCTTCATAGCTAACCTCCATTATATTTTAATCTGTTGCATAAAAGTATTTTGCATTAAACCATCTGTTCGGGGTGAAATACTTCGTCAAATTTTTCTTCCGTCAAAAATCCAAGCTGTACGCATGCTTCTTTAAGCGAAATGTTATCCTTATATGCTTTTTTAGCCGTTTTTGCGGCATTTTCATATCCGATATAAGGATTGAGCGCAGTTACAAGCATTAAAGAATTGTGCAGATTGTGATGCATTTTTTCTTTGTTTGCTGTAATTCCTACAGCACAGTTGTTGTTAAACGATACTATCGCTTCTGCCAAAAGTCTTGCTGACTGCAAGAAGTTATAAGCCATAACCGGCATAAACACGTTAAGTTCAAAGTTGCCCTGTGATGCTGCAACGGAAACCGCAGTATCGTTACCCATAACCTGAACCGCAACCATTGTAACGGCTTCACACTGTGTAGGATTTACTTTACCAGGCATGATAGAAGAACCCGGTTCGTTTTCGGGAATATGAATTTCGCCGAGACCGTCTCTGGGACCCGATGCAAGCCAGCGGACGTCATTTGCGATTTTAAGCATATCGCATGCGGTTGCTTTTATTGCACCGTGAGCAAAAACAATTTCGTCTTTTGAAGTAAGCGCATGGAATTTGTTCGGTGCAGTCACAAAGTTTTTGCCCGTAAGAAGCGAAACTTTTTCGGCAACAAGCTCCGAAAAACCTTTCGGTGCGTTAAGACCCGTTCCTACAGCCGTACCGCCGAGAGCAAGCTCATGAAGAGGTTTAAGAGCAAGCTTTAAAAGCTCTGCATCTCTTTTAAGGCTCGAACGCCAACCGCTTATTTCCTGGCTGAATTTAATCGGAGTTGCGTCCTGTAAATGAGTACGTCCCGATTTTACAATACCTTCGTTTTCTTTTTCAAGTTTTTTAAATGTGCTTATAAGAAGTTCAATTGCCGGCAAAAGCTTGTCTTCAATTGCAACAACGGCTGAAATGTGCATTGCCGTCGGGAAAGTGTCGTTTGATGACTGACTCATATTTATGTCATCATTGGGATGAACGAGTTTTTTTCCGGCAAGCTGATTTGCGCGGTTTGCAATAACTTCGTTTGCATTCATATTGGACTGCGTACCCGAGCCCGTCTGCCATACAACTAGCGGAAAATGACCGTTTAACGATCCCGATATAACTTCATCGCATGCTTTTTTAATAACTTCAAGCTTTTCGTCTGTCATTTTTTCTTTTCTGAGCTCATTGTTTGCAAGAGCTGCCGCTTTTTTGAGTATTCCGAAAGCGTGAGTTATTTCTCTCGGCATAGTTTCTATATCCACACCGATTTTAAAATTCTCATGGCTTCTCTGTGTCTGTGCCGCCCAAAGTCTGTCGGACGGAACCTTAACTTCACCCATTGAGTCATGTTCAATACGGTATTCCATAATAATCTCCATTCCACCGTCCTGCTTCGGTAAATAGTAACCAACCGTCTCTTATCCGCAGGTCAAAAAATGATAAGGGACTAAAAACAAATCAAAATTGATTTAAGATAAAACACTTAAACAAAATCCGATTAAATATCAAGATTTTTAATAACATCTTTGAGTGTTTCGGCGCTTTTTTGAAGTTTTGCAATTTCATCATCTGCAAGCGGCATAAGAACCTTTGCTCTTGCACCGTCTTTTCCTACGATGTTTAAAACGCTGAGCGCTACATCGTCAACGCCGTATTCGCCGTGCATCATAGTTGAAACAGTCATTGTTGTGTCAATACCTGTAAGGAGGCATTTGCAAATGTGACAGACAGATGCGGAAACGGCATAGAATGTCGCACCTTTTCTTTCAATTACTCTTGCGCCTGATTTTCTTACGTACTGTTCAACTTCTTCGTACTTAAATTCGGGGTATTTGATTTTATCGCTTGTAATAAGTTTGCTGCATTCGTTAATCGGAACGTTTGAAACGTTTGCTACCGACCACGGAATAAAAGATGAGTCTCCGTGCTCACCGAAAACATACGCATGAACGTTGCTTTGGCTTATGCTGAAATATTCGGCAAGTCTTGCTCTGAGGCGTGCCGTATCTAAAATTGTACCCGAACCGATAATGCGGTTTTCGGGGATACCCGATCTCTTGTAGAAAGTGTAAGTCAAAACGTCAACCGGATTGCTTACAATGATGTATGTTGCATCGGGAGCATATTTTGTAATCTGCGGGATAATTGTTTTTGTAATATTAACATTTGTCTGCGCAAGTTCAAGTCTTGACTGACCCGGTTTTCTTGCGATACCCGATGTTAAGATTACAATATCAGAATCCTTCGCGTCCTGATAATCTCCGGCATAAATAGAGCAAGCTCCGCAAAACGGTGTTCCCTGACGGATGTCAAGTGCTTCTCCGAGTGCCTTTTCGTTATTAATGTCAATCATCACAATTTCAGAAGCAATACCCATAACCGTAAGTGTATAAGCAATGGTTGAACCTACGCTTCCTGTTCCTATAATAGATACTTTATTCATAAGCGCACCTCTCTTTTTTTATTATTCGACTTATTGTACCATAAAAAGATAAAAAATGCAAATACATATTCTTTATATCGATATAACCGGTACTCATTGTATTTTTAAAACGGCTATGTATAAAATACTCAAATAAATTACAAATTCAGGATTATTTTGCCGTTTTTTATTCTTTTGTTTACCTGTTGTAAACCATAAGTCCAATTCTGCTTTAACTATATGACCGCCCTGTTTAATTATTACAATTAAAATTTGTTAAATTTTTGTCAATTATGTCCAGTAAACCGCAGTGTGCCGTAATATTCTTTGGAAAAAATTTAACAATATATCGATAACACATATATCGATATAATATGTACAAACTTTAAGTTTTGTACGAAAATATTGAATTTTTGTTTTTGAATAACCAATTCTTACGCAAAAAACAAAACAATTTTTACGCCAAAATCAAAAAAGTATTTTTACGTCAAAAGCAAAAATCATATTTTTACGCACAAAAAATCTCCGCAATATGCGGAGATTTTTAATTATATTTGTTTTTTAATTACTTCTGGGGACCTGCGCTTACCAAAGCTTTACCTGCGGCATTGCCTTCGTATTTAGCAAAATTCTTAATGAATCTGGCTGCGAGGTCTTTTGCTTTTTCTTCCCACTCAGCTACATCTTTATATGTGTCGCGGGGATCCAAAATATTTGAATCAACACCCGGAAGTGCTGTAGGAACTTCAAAGTTAAAGAACGGTATTTTCTTTGTGGGAGCATTTAAAATATCTCCGTTTAAAATAGCGTCTATAATTCCTCTTGTATCTTTAATTGAAATACGTTTGCCTGTTCCGTTCCAGCCTGTGTTTACAAGGTATGCTTTAGCGCCGCTCTTCTGCATCTTCTTAACGAGCTCTTCTGCATATTTTGTAGGATGGAGCTCCAAGAATGCCTGACCGAAGCATGCTGAGAATGTCGGTGTGGGTTCTGTAATTCCTCTTTCTGTTCCTGCAAGCTTTGCAGTAAAACCTGAAAGGAAGTAATACTGTGTCTGTTCAGGTGTAAGAATTGATACCGGAGGAAGAACTCCGAAAGCATCAGCCGAAAGGAATATTACATTTTTAGCATCGGGAGCTGCGGATACAGGTCTTACGATGTTTTTAATGTGGTTAATCGGATAAGATACACGTGTATTTT
>CABUQL010000028.1 GCA_902493665.1 uncultured Eubacteriales bacterium | reverse complement strand
TCCACGATTTTGCCTCCTCGTGCATACATACTGTATTATTTTACAATATAAATCGGGCATTGTCAAGCATTTTGTTTTTTTATTTTGGAATTTAACTCATAATACAGTTGGTTTTTTAAAAATTATGTATTTTTTGACTTTAAATTTGACCTTTGTTTGACCTTTGACAAAACATATTTTTTTAAAAAACATCTTTAAATTCTTTTGGGAAATATTGAAATTCCGACAAATAATTATCTTTTAAATCCCCTATACAATGCATGTTTAAGGCACTTTTAAAAAAATTTAAACTTTTTTAAAAAAAACTCTTGACAAATCAAAAAATAAGTATTATAATATACTTAAATTAAAGGTCAAAGAAAGTCAAAGTCAAATACAACATTGCAAACTTGTCTCGGAAGAAGATGATTAAAAAATGAATATCAGTGATTTAATAGAAAATTTTATAGTAGGAAGGCTTGATGATGAAAGAATTGTAGAGCTTAAAAGAAACGAACTTGCAAATACGCTCGGGTGCGTTCCTTCGCAAATCAACTACGTTATTTCTACAAGATTCACAACGGAAAGAGGTTATATTGTAGAAAGCAGAAGAGGCGGCGGAGGCTACATTAAAATATCCAGAGTCGAGGTTAAACACGGAGATTTGTTTATGCACATCATAAATTCCATCGGCGACTCAATCGATGCTGCAAGCGTTTGCGCCATTGCAGACAATATGGCTGCAAGAAAGCTTATAACCGATAACGAGGCAAAAATAATAGCCGGCGCGGTAAGCGACAAAGCTTTAAAAAACGTTCCGAGCGCTGCGGGCAGAAATGCCTTAAGGGCATCAATGTTTAAAAACATTTTAATAAATCTTGTTTAATATTTAAAGGAGGAGTTATTTATGTTATGTTCAAACTGTAAAAAAAATATTGCTAATTTTCATTATACAAAAATCGTAAACGGTAAAAAAACAGAATTAAACCTTTGCAGCAATTGCGCCGCAGAGCTCGGTTATCTTGACAGTTACCACGACCCGTTTGATTTCGGAAGCGTTTTAAACGACTTTTTGGGAATCGAATCGCCGGCAAGAAATTATGTCTGCGCAAAATGCGGAACGGATTACGATACTTTCAAAAGAACCGGCAGACTCGGATGCAGCGACTGTTTTGAACAGTTCGAAAATGTTATAAACGACATTATTCCTGAAATTCAGGCGGGAACAACACACAAAGGAAAGGTTTGCGGAGAAAACAACGAAGAGCTTATGAAGAAGAAAAAACTTAAAGAATTAAAAGACAATCTTCAAAAGGCAATTCTTGATGAAAGATATGAAGATGCGGCAAAGATAAGAGATGAAATTAAGGATTTTGAAGGAGGAAAAAACAATGAATAAATGGTTTAACCAAAACGGCTATCTTGACGATATCGTTTTAAGCACAAGAATAAGACTTGCAAGAAACCTTAAAAATATTGTGTTTCCTTCAAGAATGACAAGCGATGATTCAAAAAAAGTTTTAAACGAAGTATCGGAAGCCGTCAAAAAATTCAACTATCCCCTTTCTCCGGTTTATCTTGATAAAATCTCTCCCGTTGAAAGACAGTGTCTTGTTGAGGAACATCTTATAAGTCCGAATATGAACGGCAAAGAAAATCAGGCGCTTTTTTTAAGCGAGGACGGTAACATCTCAATTATGGTTAACGAAGAAGACCATATACGTCTTCAGTGCATTTTTGCAGGATATGAAACAGACAAAGCGTTTGACCTTGTAAACAAAGTTGACGATTGTCTTGCGGACAACTTGGAATATGCATTCAGCCCTAATTACGGTTATCTTACAAGCTGTCTTACAAACCTCGGAACAGGTATGAGAGTGTCGTATATGGTTCACATACCGGCTCTTTGCTTAAGCGGTATGGCAGACAAAATGTTTTCTGTAGTATCAAAGCTCGGAGTTGCGGTAAGAGGCATTTACGGCGAAGGTTCAAAATCATCGGGACACATTTTCCAGATATCAAATCAGGTTACATTAGGACTTGACGAAAGAGAAATTATTAAAAAAATGACAGACGTTATAGACAAAATAATCGCTCAGGAAAGAGAGCTTAGAAACAAGTTATTTAAAGAAAACAGAATACTTGTTGAAGATAAAATAATGCGTTCTTACGCAATTATGAAATATGCAAAAACAATCAGCTCAAAAGAGCTTTCCGATGCTCTTTCATATGTAAGACTCGGAATTTCTCAGGATTTAATTGCAGGTCTTGACGCAAAAACAGTAAACGCTCTTTTAATAGAAGCACGCCCGGCACACATTGTAAAAGAAGCCGGAAAGGATTTATCACCCGAAGAACGTGATATAAAAAGAGCACAGACTGTCAATAATATATTAGCATAAAAACATTAAAGTATTATAAAAACATTTATCAAAGGAGGTAATGTTTTATGGAAAGCAGATTCAGTGACAAAGCAAGAAAAGCACTTCAGTGCGCACACGAAACCGCATGCGCTCTGTTTCATGATTACGTAGGCACGGAAGACATCTTGGCCGGCATATTGAAAGAAGGAACTTCTATCGCCGCAAAAGCTCTTAACGAGCAGGGCGTAACGTATGAAAACGTTATAGAAATCCTTTCGCAAAACACAAGAGGTCAAAATGCAATAAACGCATTTTTCACGCAAAACATCCCCATGACCCCGAGAAGCAAAACAATTCTCGAATTGAGTTTTGCCGAATCGAGAAGAACAGGCTCGCCGCTCATAGGCTGCGAACACATTCTTCTTGCAATATTAAAAGAACGTGAGGGCGTTGCGGCATCAATTCTGGCACAGTTCGGATTTGACCCTAACAGAGCCGCAGAATATATGTTCTCATCAAATCCGTCAGAACCGACAGGCGATTCAAGCTCCGGCGGAGCACCGCTCAAAAGCCTTGAAGGCTTCGGAACGGATATTACAAAGCTTGCAAAAGAAGGAAAGTTCGACCCCGTTATCGGCCGTGACAAAGAGATAGAAAGAGTTATTCAGATTCTTTCAAGAAGAACAAAAAACAATCCTTGTCTTATCGGCGAACCGGGTGTCGGAAAAACTGCAGTTGCAGAAGGTCTTGCCCAGAAAATCGTTGCGGGCGAGGTTCCGGAAATGCTTAAAAACAAACGTGTATTTTCGCTCGACTTATCTTCAATGATAGCCGGCACAAAATACAGGGGCGAATTTGAGGAACGTATTAAAAAAGCCCTTGAGGATGTAAAAAAAGATGCAAACATCATTCTATTTATAGATGAAGTTCACACACTTGTCGGTGCAGGCGCCGCAGAAGGCGCAATGGATGCCGCAAACATCTTAAAACCGCTTCTTGCAAGAGGTGAAATACAGATTATCGGTGCAACAACGCTTAACGAATACAGAAAAAACATCGAAAAAGACGCTGCACTTGAAAGACGTTTCCAGCCGATTATGGTCGGCGAACCGACTGTTGAAGAAACAATTGAAATTTTAAAGGGCATCAGAGACAAATACGAAGCTCATCACAAAGTAAAAATTTCGGATAAGGCGCTCGTTGCCGCAGCAAAGCTTTCAGCAAGATATATCACAGACAGATATCTCCCCGACAAGGCAATCGACCTTATTGATGAAGCATCGTCAAAGGTTAAAATGCAGACTTACACCGCACCTGACGACATAAAAGAAATGGAACACAAAATCAAAGATGTTGAGGCTCACAAGAAAGAAGCCATAAAAGCCGAAGATTTTGAAAAAGCTGCTTCTCTCCGTGACAAAGAAGACAAAATGAGAAAAGAACTTGAAGAAAAGAAAACACAGTGGAAAAACAAAGCCGTCGGCGAATACAAAACAGTCGGCGAAGATGAAATCTGCGATGTTATTTCACAGTGGACTTCAATCCCTGTTAAAAAGCTTGCACAGGAGGACGCCGAAAAGCTCAGAAACATGGAGGCTATCCTTCATAAGAGAGTTATCGGTCAGGATGAAGCCGTATCTGCAGTTGCAAAGGCAATAAGAAGAGGCAGAACGGGTCTTAAAGACCCGAAACGTCCGACAGGTTCATTTATCTTCTTAGGTCCTACAGGCGTCGGAAAAACCGAACTTTGCAAAGCGCTTGCCGAGGCTGTGTTCGGAGACGAAAATGCAATTATCAGAATTGATATGAGCGAATATATGGACAAGCACAACGTGGCAAAACTTATCGGTTCGCCTCCGGGATATGTAGGATATGAAGAAGGCGGTCAGCTTACCGAAAAAGTAAGAAGAAAACCGTATTCCGTTGTACTTTTCGATGAAATTGAAAAAGCTCATCCCGATGTGTTTAACATTATGCTTCAAATCCTTGAAGACGGTATTTTAACAGACTCTCAGGGAAGAAGGGTTGATTTTAAAAACACAATTATAATCATGACGTCAAACATCGGCGCAAGACTTATAACGAGCGAAGACAAAGCAATGCTCGGATTTAACTCAAACGACAAAAGCAAAAAGGACAATGTTAAATCATATGAGGAAATAAAGAAAGACGTTTTGGGCGAACTTAAGAAAGTATTCAGACCCGAACTTATCAACAGACTTGATGAAATCATAGTATTCCATCAGCTTTCCGAAGAGAACATCGAAAGCATTACAAGACTTATGCTTAATTCGCTTAAATCAAGAATGAAAGCTCTCGATATTGATGTTGAATTTGACAGTGACGTAGTAAAACATCTTGCAAAAGAAGGATTCGACCCCGATTACGGCGCAAGACCGTTAAGACGTGCAATTCAGTCGGATCTTGAGGATATGCTCTCCGATGAAATGCTTGCCGGAAACATTAAAGCGGGCAGCAGCATTGAAATCGGAATGAAGGATAACAAAGCCTTTGTAAAATCAGGCAAGAATGAAAAAAACGGTGTCAAAGAAGGAACAGAAAAAGAAGAAGCAAAAACAGAAAGCAAAAAAGTTACCGCACCCGAAAATAAGTAATTAATATTTTACGGTGCTCTCCCCCTTATAAAAATACGGCGTGAAATTAAATTTTCACGCCGTATTTTTTATTTTTACTTTCCTTCATCTCTGAGAGACTCAACAAGATTTTCGTCCGGCGTTACAACGGCGGTTTTGTTGTTCTCGTAAATAACCATTCCCGGCTTTGCGCCCGACGGTTTTTTCACGTTTTTAATTTCCGTATAATCAACGCTTATATTTGAGCCGTTTCTGCCCTTGCTGAAATATGATGCAATAATTGCAGCCTCCGTAAGCGTTCTTTCGGGAACAAGCTCGCCGTTTGTTTTAACAATAACGTGAGAGCCGTGGATATCTTTTGTATGAAACCAAATATCGTTTGAACGGGCAAGTTTAAGCGTAACGTAATCGTTTTGCTTGTTGTTTTTGCCTGCGTATATCGTAAAGTTATCACTGCTTAAAAACTTTGCGGGTTTAATGGTGTTTTTGGCTTTTTCACGTTTTTTGGACGGTCTTTTTCTGATGTAGCCCTGTTCCGAAAGCTCTTCTTTTATCTGCGAAATATCTTCTTTTGTTTCGACCGAAAAAATCGCCTCCAGAACGGTTTCGAGATATTCAATCTCTGCCTCGTTAAGTTTTCTTTGCTTTAACGTTTCTTCCTCCGCCTTTTTTTCTTTGTTATATCTTGCATAATATTTCTGTGCATTTTGAGAAGGCGTCAAATCGTTTTTAAGCGCAATTTCAATCTGCTTGCCGTCGGCATAAAAATTTTCCGTTACAAAAGACATCATTCCCTTTTCGATTTTATAAATATTTGCCGTAATAAGGTCGCCTTTCACTTTGTATATTTCACGTTTTTCCGCTTTTTTAAGTATCTCTTTTTCAAGCGCAAGTTTTCGTTTGCATCTGTCAAGATTTGTGGAAACGATTTTAAACAAATCCGACGTTTTCTGCTTTATGCTCTGCTGATGCGATTTTTTTAAATAAAACTGCTCAATCGCCGCACTTATACTGTCAAAATACTCTTTTTGCGCAAGATTTTCATACTGATTTATGTCAATTGCAGAAAAATCAATGTATTTTTCTTTGTTAAACAAAATAACAGGTCTAAGCTTTTTTTCTCTCAGATTTTCGGCAAACGAAAAACAGGAATCCGTTATTTTTTCGATTGAACTTGTATCGGGCAAAACATCGCATCTTCCGAATGCCGAAAAAACAAGCTCACGGCTTATTACGGGACTTATTCCCGTAAAGTTGTCCATTATCTGCGCCGACAGTTCTTTCGGCTCTTTTTTGAATTTCTCCTTTATTTCATCACGCGACAAAAGAAGCATATTTGTTTTTCCCTGCGACGGCGGATTTTCATATACCATTCCGGGAAGAACCTGTCTTACGCTGCTGATTGTTATATCAACATGATAAATACTGTCTATTATTTTTCCTTCGCGGTTTACCAAAATTATGTTTGAGTGCTTGCCCATAATCTCGCATATAAGCGTTTTTGTTGACAAATCGCCAAGTTCGTCATAACTTTCGATTTCAAATCTTATTACCCTTTCAAAATCAAGCTGCGAAATTTTTGTTATTTTTCCGCCTGCAATGTGTTTTCGCAAAAGCATACAAAACATAGGCGGAACCGCCGGGTTATCTTTTGTTTCATCGGTAAAATGCACTCTCGGAAACGACGGGTTTGCGCACAAAAGAAGTTTGTAGGTTTCTTTAAAACATCTTACCGTCATAATTATTTCGCCGCGTTCGGGCTGATGAATTTTGTCAATGCGTCCGTTTATAATTTTTTCGTTAAATTCATTTACAAGTGCGCTCACTGCGCTTGAATCAAATGCCATTTTTAAAATCCTCTCCGATAAAAAACAATGTGCAAAACAATTTAAAAAGAGCAAATTTTTTATAAAACAAGAAAAAAGCGGAGTTAATTCTTTGGGACCTTTGAGCATTTTTACAAAGTATTATGAGAAATTTGCCTTTATAAACCATATTGAGTTTTGGTTTTAGGTGTCTTAATGCATAAATAATATCACAATTTTATAATATCTGCAAATGTTTTTAATAAAATTCTTGACAATTGACCCTCTTATATGTATAATTAATGTGTATAATTTTTGTCTAATCCCAAACAAAACGATGCCGAATCTGTTTTTCGGCACAAGTGCAGTAGCGGAGGGAGGGGATTTAATGTCAGAAATCAGAATTAAAGAAAACGAGTCTTTGGACAGTGCATTAAGAAGATTTAAACGTCAGTGCGCAAAGGCAGGCGTTCTGTCTGAAATCCGTAAGAGAGAACACTACGAAAAACCCAGTGTAAAACGCAAAAAGAAATCTGAAGCCGCAAGAAAGAGAAGCTACAGATAATCTTATGCATATTGCAATATAAAGGAGGGTTTGAATATGTCGCTTAAAGACAAGCTTATGGAAGATTTAAAGCTCTCTATGAAGGAAAAAGATGTTATCAGAAAAAACACTGTTCAAGGCGTAAGAGCCGCTATATTACAGGTTGAAAAAGATAATAAAACAACTCTTGACGATGACAGCATTATAGGTGTTATCGCAAAAGAACTTAAAAAGCGTAAGGACGTTTTGCCCGAATATGAAAAAAGCGGACGCGACGACCTTGTTGCCGATTTAAACAGAGAAATAAGTATTTTGATGGAATATTTACCTTCTCAATTAAGCCGGGAGGAATTAGACGAAATAGTTGTAAACTCCATAAAGAGCGTCGGCGCAGAGTCGATGAAGGACATGGGAAAAATTATGGCTGACGTAATGCCTAAAATAAAAGGCAGAGCTGATGGCAAAGCAGTAAATGAAATTGTTAAAAAATATTTTTCATAAAATCTGTGAGGCGGTCGTTTCGGCCGCCTTTTAAATTTATCTTACGGAGAAAAGCATCTTATGAAAAAAAGATTTATACCCGATTTTACATTTAATAACATTTTTGAAATTAAACCGGATTTTTTTGTAAATAATAATATTAAAGCCGTAATTTTTGATATCGACGACACACTCGTTGCAAATGATGTAAAAAAACCGACAAAAGAGTTATGCGGTTATTTTTCGCATCTTACCGAAAACGGCATAAAAATTTCGCTTATTTCAAACGGAAAAAAAGAAAGAGTTGAGCTTTTTAACAAAGAACTTGGTTTTTATGCTCAGCATAAAGCTTTAAAACCGAGAAAAAAACCGCTTAAAAAAGTGCTTTTGCACTTTGAAACAAAACCGTGCGAAACCGCACTTGTGGGCGACCAGCTTTTTACGGACATTTACGGCGGAAACAGAATGGGTTTTAAAACAATTCTGGTAACTCCCATAAAGCCCGACGAAACAAACTTTATAAAATTTAAACGCAAACTGGAAAATTTAGTGCTCGGCAAAAGATAGCATAAACTAATCAGGCGCAATCTGCCCCGTGCACTTTACATATGTTTAAAAATATGGTATTATTATTAAAATAATAAAAAAGGACGTGTGATTATGCCCAAAAAAACAGAAGGAACGCTTTTATATAAAGGCAAACCGCTTACAAAACGCGGAAATGTCGTAATTTACGGTGACATAAACGACAAATACTATTTAAGACTTTCCATACTTAAAACAAAAAAAGTATCCGATGTTGAAATTGCAGACTACATTTACATTGAGCTTATTTCATCTGCCGATGACAAAACAATTAAAAAAGCAGAACGCGAAGATATGTACGAAGCGCTTGATATCGGCGGATTCTGGCTTGATGACGCAATGGAAAACGCTTAAATTTTATAACAAAAACTTTTATTTTCAAATGACCGGCGCTATGCCTAAGGAGCAGAATATACAATGAACAACTTAAATCTTACCATGCTTACCGACTTTTACGAAATCACAATGGCAAACGGCTATTTTGAGCATGGATTAAAGGACAAAATCGCTTGCTTTGATATGTTTTTCAGAAAAATCCCAGACAACGGCGGATTTGCAATTATGGCAGGTGTTGAGCAGCTTGTTGATTACATCAAAAATCTTAAATTTAACGACGAGGATATAGAATATTTAAAATCCAAAAATATGTTTTGCGATGAATTTTTGGACTATTTGAAAAACTTCAAATTTTCGTGCGACGTATGGACTGTAAAAGAAGGAACGCCTATTTTCCCGTCGGAGCCCATTGTTAAAGTTAAAGGTCCCGTTATTCAGGCGCAGTTTGTTGAAACGATGATTCTTCTTACGATTAACCATCAGAGTCTTATTGCAACAAAAACAAACAGAATTGTAAGAGCTGCAAAAGGCAGACCTGTTATGGAATTCGGTTCAAGACGCGCCCAGGGCTCGGCAGGTGCGGTTGACGGTGCAAGAGCTGCGTATATTGCAGGATGCTCGGGAACTGCATGCACACTTTCCGACGAGCTTTACGGCATACCCGCTCTCGGCACAATGGCGCATAGCTGGGTTCAGCTTTTCGACAGTGAATACGATGCATTTAAGGCATATGCAAAAGTTTATCCCGACAACTG
>CABUQL010000027.1 GCA_902493665.1 uncultured Eubacteriales bacterium | reverse complement strand
GAATTTATAAAAGTGTTTCTGTGCATAACGCCGTATCGCATAAAATTTGCGTTTTCAAGTCCGGGGATAAGCGAAAAAACTCTTTTTTGTTCGCCGAATTTAAGATGCGTCTGAAATCCCACTATGTTATACATTGTGCCGTCTTTGTTGTCCTGACGGAGCTGAACTACCGCAAATGGGAGTTTCCCTGTTTTGGGGTCTTCAAGTCCGACGGGTTTTAAAGGACCGAAAAGCATAGTTTGTCTTCCTCTTTTTGCCATTGTTTCAATCGGCATACATCCTTCAAAGACCATTCCTTTTTCAAAGCCGTGAACGTCGGCGCACTCTGCATTTATAAGTGTATCGTAAAACACGTTGTATTCGTCCTCCGTCATGGGACAGTTGATGTAATCGGCGTCGCCCTTGCCGTAGCGCGCGGCTTTGTAGGCCTTGTCCATATTTATGCTTTCAAACGAAACGATAGGGGCGGCTGCGTCAAAAAAGTGAAGATACGAATCGTCAAAAAAAAACTTAATCTTTTCGTAAAGCACGCCGTCGGTAAGCGGACCTGTGGCAATTATTGTGTACTCGTTTTCGTCAAAGTCCGTCACTTCGTCATTTATAACCGTAATGTTTTCGTGATTTTTAATTTTTTCGGTCACAAGAAGCGAAAAACCTTCTCTGTCAACCGCAAGCGCTCCGCCTGCCGGAACACGTGTTTTGTCGGCACATTCCATAACAACGGAGCCGAGACGGCGCATTTCTTCTTTTAAAAGACCGACTGCGTTTTCAATATTTCCCGCACGAAACGAATTGCTGCAAACAAGCTCACACATAGATGGCATCTTATGTGCGGGCGAAAACTTTTTCGGTTTCATTTCGTATAAATTAACTTTAATTCCCGCGTTGGCAAGCTGATAAGCCGCCTCACAGCCTGCAAGTCCTGCTCCGATAACTTTAACTGTCATATTTTATTTCTCCGATTTTTTTGATTTCGTTGTTTTTGATGTCTTTGTTGTTTTTGCGGTTTTTGCCGTTTTCTTCTTTTCCTCGCTGCATTCGGGGCAGTATTTTCCTTTAAAACGTCCCATTCTCTGATACATCATACCGCCGCATTTTTCGCATTTTTCGTTAAGCGGTTTGTCCCAGCTTGTAAAATCGCATTTGGGATAATTTTCGCAGCCGAAAAAGAGTTTTCCGGATTTTGTTTTTTTCTCTATAACTTCTCCGCCGCATTTGGGACATTTTACACCGATTTGCTTGATAATTGCCTTTGCGTTTCGGCATTCGGGAAATCCCGGACAGGCAAGAAATTTTCCGAATCTTCCGTGTTTGTAAACCATCATTCGTCCGCATTTTTCACATTTTACGTCTGAAACTTCGTCCTTAAGCTCAATGTTTCCGATTTCCCTTTCCGCCGTTTCAACCGTCTTTTCAAACGGAGTGTAAAAGTCGGAAATCGTTTTGTGCCAGTCTTCTTTGCCGTCTGCGATGCGGTCGAGCTCCTCTTCCATATTTGCGGTAAAAGCTACGTCAATAATTTTTTCAAAATGCTTTTGCATAACGTCTGTGACAATCATTCCGAGTTCTGTCGGCACAAGCTGCTTTTTCTCACGCACAACGTATCCTCTTGCAATTATCGTTGTAATCGTCGGGGAGTAGGTACTCGGACGGCCAATGCCTTTTTCTTCAAGCATTTTAATAAGGCTTGCTTCGGTATATCTTGCCGGCGGCTGAGTAAATTTTTGGTCGTATTTTAATTCTTTAAGTTTTGCACTGTCGCCCTTTTCAAGCTTTGGAAGTGTTTTTTCGTCATCTTCATCTTTGTCGAGAGTGTCAACGTAAAGCGTGGTAAAACCTGCAAATTTAACGGTTGAACCCGTAGCTTTAAACTGATATGACGCCGCCTCAATCGTTGCGGAAACAACATCGTAAACGGCATTTGTCATCTGGCTTGCCAAAAATCTTTCCCAAATGAGTTTGTAGAGTTTATACTGGTCTGATGAAAGATTGTCTTTTATTTTAATCGGCGAAAGTTCGGCATATGTCGGACGTATTGCTTCGTGAGCGTCCTGTGCATCTTTTTTCGTTTTATAAACTCTGGGAGTTTTTGGCACAAATTCTTCGCCGAAACTTTTTGCAATGTATTCTCTTGCAGCCTTTTGCGATTCTGTTGAAATTCTGAGCGAATCCGTTCTCATATATGTGATAAGACCGATTGTTCCTTTTCCGCTGACGTTTATGCCTTCGTAAAGCTGCTGAGCCGCCTGCATTGTTCTTTTTGTGGTAAATCCGAGTTTTCTTGAAGCCTCCTGCTGGAGGGTACTTGTGATAAACGGGGGAGCAGGGTATTTTGTTTTTTCGGATTCTTTAACGTCTGTTACAACGTAAGATGCACCTTCGAGCGCATTTACGACTTTCATGGTGTCTTCTTCGTTTTTAAGCTCGGCTTTTTTGCCGTTTTTGCCGTAAAATTTTGCGGTAAAAGTCTTTTTGTCTTTTAAAAGCTTTGCGTCGAGCGTCCAGTATTCTTCGGAGATAAATGCGTCAATTTCTTTTTCTCTGTCGCATATAAGACGTGTTGCAACCGACTGAACTCTTCCGGCGCTGAGACCTTTTTTAATCTTTTTCCACAAAAGCGGACTTATCTTGTAACCGACAATTCTGTCCAAAATACGGCGTGCCTGCTGAGCGTCAACAAGGTCTGCGTTTATCTCGCGCGGAGTTTTAATTGCACACGTAACCGCATTTTTTGTTATTTCGTTAAAAGTAATTCTGCACTTTGAGTTTGAATCGATATCCAAAATGTGTGCAAGATGCCACGAAATTGCTTCTCCTTCACGGTCGGGGTCGGTTGCGAGATACACTTTCTGCGACGCTTTTGCCTCTTTTTTAAGTGAATTTACAAGCTGGGCTTTGCCTCGTATTGTAATGTATTTTGGCTCAAAATTATTGTCGACATCAATTCCGAGTTTGCTTTTGGGAAGGTCTATAAGATGCCCCATACTTGCCATTACCTTATAATCCTTGCCGAGATATTTTTTTATTGTATCGGCTTTTGCCGGTGATTCCACGATAACAAGTTTTCCTGATTTTGACGTCTGTTTCATAATTATTAATTTTCCTCCTGTTTAAATGATAGAGAATATGCATCGCCCGGATGGCTTTCTATTTTTCCTTCAAGCTCAAGCGTTAAAAGAATTGAGCTTATTTTTGCCGGTGTTGTATCTAAAGTCTGTGCAATAACGTCAATGTGCATCGGACGTGATTCCAAAATTTTTAAAATTGCATCTTCCTGTTTGGGATAATTTGATAATTTCGGATTGTCCGCCGGCGCTTTTTCGTTTTTATCATTTATCAAAATATCATTTGTGTTTTCAGGTGTATATAAAAGCTCGTGATACGGTTTTGTAAAAAATGATGAACCGAAGTTTTTGTAATCTTCCAAAACCTCATCGGCATTTGTAACAAGCTTTGCGCCTTCTTTTATAAGATTGTTCGTTCCCTGCGAATACAAACTGTTTATATCGCCCGGAACCGAGAACACATCTCTGCCGTTATCGCAGCAAAGTTTTGCGGTAATAAGCGAACCGCTGTTAATCGCTGCTTCAACAAAGAGTGAACCGACAGAAAGGCCAGCAATAATTCTGTTTCTTTCGGGAAAATGATGCTTTAAAGGTTTTGTGTTCGGTGGATATTCGCTTATAACCATCCCCGTTTTAATAATCTGCGACATAAGATTTGCATGTGCTGCCGGGTATGCACGGTTTATACCGCATCCCAAAACCGCAACGGTGGGCATGCCTGCATTAAGAGCGGCACGGTGCGCAATAGAATCTATGCCGTATGCCATGCCGCTGACTATAATTATACCTTCTTTTGCCAGTTTATATGCCATTTCTTTTGCAACGCTTATTCCGTATGAAGTCGGTTTTCTCGTTCCGACAACGGAAATACATATGTACTTATTTAAATCAATAAAATTTCCTCTGCAGTACAAAACAAACGGTGGAGTAAATGTTGATTTTAAAAGAGCGGGATATTCGGGCATGTCTATTGTAACAACTTTGACTTTGTTTCGTTTAAGCGTTTCGATGTATTTATCAATGCCGTCCGTGCTTTTGTCCGAAAGACGCATCATTTCTTTGTCATCTAAAAATTTAAGATTTAAAAAATCGTTCGGCTTGGCCTCGTAGATTGAGTCAATATCTTTAAAGTACTCAATCAAATGACGTGTTTTTGTGATTGAAATATTTGATTTGACCGTAAGCCATAACCATTTATGTAAATTGTCCAATAAAAACACCTCTTTTAAATTACTATTTTATACACTACAATAATTTTTTTGATTTGTAAAGAGTTTTTTTAAAATTTTTTTCATTGTATATAATAATTCTTTTGTATTTATTTAAATTTTTTTGCTGAAAAACCAAACAGATATCAAAAAATATGTGCAAATTTACCAATAAATTTTATTTTTTAACTGCGTTTTGTGTATATTGCACATAAAATGTTTAAAAATTTTGTCACTTTTATTTTTCAAAAATCAAAGGAATGAAAAAACATACATAGAATTTTATTATATAAGGGTAAGTTTTATCGGGATATGGTTGATTTATTAAAATAAATTTTTTAACTGCGATAATAATTTACACATTATTTATAACATTAATTGTTGAGGAGGAAATTAAGATGTATGATTTTGACACAAAAAACATAAGAAATGTGTGCCTTATTTCACACGGAAATGCCGGAAAAACTTCCATGTGTGAGGCACTTTTGTTTAAAGCGAAAGCTATCGACAGGCTCGGAAGAATTACTGACGGAAACACAGTATCGGACTATGACAGCGAAGAAATCAAGAGAAAAATTTCCATAAACACCTCTGTTGCACCTCTTAAGTGGAATGATGTAAAGATTAATGTTATCGACACACCGGGATATTTTGACTTTGTCGGCGAGCAGCTTTCCGGTATTGCCGCAAGCGACAGTGCAATTATTATGGTAAGCGGAAAGTCGGGCGTTTCGGCAGGAACGGAAAAAGCGTGGGAGTGTGCGCAGAAAAACGGAATCCCTGTTGTGTTTTTCGTTAATAAGGTTGACGACACAAAAGCTCATTTCGACAACACGGTTGAGCAGCTTAAAGAAAATTTCGGAAAATCCGTTGCACCGTTTTTGTATCCCATAAAAGACGGCGACAATTTTATCGGTTTTATAGATATTGTAAAAATGAAAGCGAAAATGTTTAAAAACGGCACGATTACATATGAAGATATTCCGAGCAATATGGAAGAAATCGCAAAACACGGACGCGACATGCTCAATGAAGCTGTTGCCGAGGTGAGCGATGAGCTTATGGAAAAGTATTTTGACGGAGTTGAGTTTACCGACGATGAGATAAAATATGCTCTTAAAATCGGTATTAAATCGGGAAGCGTTGCACCTGTTCTTTGCGGTTCGGTTGCGCTTAACATAGGCGTTGAACTTTTGCTCGATTTTATCGTAAAATATCTTCCGTCGCCCGATGAGGGAAATATTCTTATCGGAACGAACACAAAAACAAACGAAGAAAAAGAAATAATACCTGACAAGGACGCATCGCTATGCGCAAGAGTGTTTAAAACGGTTATTGACCCGTATGTGGGAAAACTGTCGCTCTTTAAAGTTCTGTCGGGCACAATGACCGCCGATACGGGCGTTTACAATCCCAACAAAGATCAAAACGAACGCATTGGAAAACTTTATGTTTTAAGAGGAAAAAAGCAAATCGACGTTCCAAAACTCATTGCGGGCGATATCGGCGCTGCGGCAAAACTTGTTTACACGCAGACCTCCGACACGCTTTGCTCACCGAAAGAGCCTATTACGGTAGAGCCGATTGAGTTTCCCGAACCTGTGCTTTCAATGGCCGTTATGCCGTGCAGGGCTTAACAAACTTTGTGAAGAAGATCCGACATTTAAAGTTTACAACAACAAAGAAACGCATCAGACGATTATTTCGGGTATGGGCGAGCAGCATCTTAACATAATTACAAATAAACTCCTTACAAAATTCGGCGTAAGTGTTGACCTTACAGTGCCGAAAATTGCATACCGTGAGGCTATAAAGAAAAAAGTTAAGGCTGAAGGAAAACACAAAAAGCAGTCGGGCGGGCACGGTCAGTACGGACACGTATGGATTGAATTTGAGCCGTGCGAGAGTGACAAACTTGTTTTTGAAGAAAAAATCTTCGGCGGAAGCGTTCCGAAAAACTTCTTCCCGGCAGTTGAAAAAGGACTGCGCGAGAGCACTGAACACGGTGTTTTGGCAGGGTATCCCGTTGTAAATCTTAAAGCAACGCTTGTTGACGGCTCATATCACAGCGTCGATTCGTCGGAAATGGCATTTAAAACTGCGGCAAATCTTGCATATAAGGCAGGACTTGCACAGGCAATGCCTGTTCTTTTGGAACCTATCGGACACCTCAGTGTCACCGCAAAAAATCAGTATACGGGCGATATTGTGGGAGATATCAACAAAAGAAGGGGCAGAATCCTCGGAATGAACCCTGTTTCAAAAGATATAACCGAAGTTGAGGCAGAAGTTCCGGCAGGCGAAATGGCAAAATACGCAATCGACCTGCGCGCAATAACAAACGGCAGGGGCAGCTTTAAATTTGAATTTACGCATTATGAAGAAGCGCCGCACAACATCTGCGAAAAGGTGATAGAAGCAAGCAAAAAATAAGATAATTGTACCAAGTTGCAAAATCAACATTTAAGAGGTGATAGTTTTAATAAATCTTTAAAAAGTAAGAACCGTTCGTAAAAATGCGAACGGTTTTTGCATTTGTGAACAAAATATAGTTGACAAATATTGACAAATAGGTTAAAATATTAACAGAGAAACTACATCAATTTTTAGGGGGGATGACGATGAAAAAGATTTTGTTTGGTTTTGTGTTTGTTTTCACAATTCTTCTCACGACACTCGGCGTATCTGCCGAGTCTTCGAAAAGTTTTAATGTTGAAGATGTGCAGTTCTACGACAGTGCTTATAACGCATGCAGCACAATTGGTGAAAATTCGAAAAAGCTTGCCGTAAGTTATTCGGCAATGGATTTTCCGTCTAACGGCGGATACGCATTTGTTATAATGTGCATTAAAGATGCCGACGAAAAAATTGCGGAAATCGGTCTTAAAAAGATTTACATTAATCCGGGCGTGCATTTCGGCAATTGTGTTTTTGACATTGAAAACGGTCTTGAAAACGGTGCAAGGGCCGAGCTTTATTTCCTTGAAAGAGGCTGCATAATGCCTTTTGCAAACAACAAAGTTTATGCCGCAGGAAGAAAAGGAACATACGCATACAGTAAAAATTACGAAACTTTAGACCTTTATTCATCCGATATAGATTTCGCAAGTTCCAATTTTTCGGGCAGAGTTTATTATTATACATCGTCGAGCAAAAAGAACGTTAAAATGAGCGCCGACACCAAGATGTATTTAAACTTTTCGGAAAATAATACGGCGGTTGACGTTTTAAAATCATTGTCGGAAAATGAGTTTGCAACCGTAAAGCTTATCGACAAAAACAGCGACGGAATATACGATACGCTTTATGCCGTTGTTTATAAATATACCGTTGCACGAAATGTTTATTCGGACGGTACTATTTTTACATACAGAAGTGACGATATTGATCCGGATGTAATCGGAGCGTTAAAAAACAGCAGTGGTGAAATTATAAATCCTTACAGCGTTAAAAAGTATGATGTGCTTGCGGTGGCATATGAAGATTACAACGATTCAAGATCCGATATAATTTCGGCGTTTACGGTTGATGTTCCGAAAATTTTGGGCGAGGCGGAAAGTTTTTCGGAAACCGACGGAAAAATAACGGTTAACTCAAAAGAATATAAACTTCTTCCGGAAGACGATTACCTGCGTATTGATTATCCTTACGAAGGCAAAGGACGCATTTACGGATACTTTTTAAGAGGATTAAAAGGCGAAGTTTTAGGTTACATAGAAAAAGAAGATTATGACGACAACACGGCATTCATTTTAAGGGCCGATGATACTTCAATGACGTTTATCACAAACAAAGGAAACATTGAAACACATAATTATGCCGATGAAATTTATTTTGAAAACTTGTGTGATACAACAAGATATTCCGGTTCGGTTAATATTTCGTCCGCCTACTCGTACACAGGAAGAAACACATTCCAAAATACGTGTTTTGAAGATTACATACCCGCAGGTGCCGTCGTAAAAGACGTTTTTGCGAGTCTTTATGCAAAAAATAAAATTATTACCGACGAAACAAAAGAAGACGAGGCAGAGTTCAGAATTATCAAATACAGTCTTGATAAAAACGGAAATATCAAAACAATTGTACCGAACACCACGCGTTCATCGTCATTCAGAGGTTATGTGAGTACGAGAACGTTTGACGCAGTTAACAAAAAACTTGACACAAGCTATGTGTCGGATAATATTGCGGTATTTGACATCAACTGGACGGATTTTGAAAAATCAACAGTTTTGGGTTATGACTTCTTTAGGGACGGTTACATTTACAAAGGCGTGCTTACAGATTACGACGATTACGGCGACAAAATGGCATTTGTAAAGCTTGCCGAAGGTGTTAAATCCGAATCCGATATCTGCGGTATTGCAGTTATAAAAAGTGTTAAAGAAATCACTTCAGATGGACAGAGTACATACAAAATCAGAACGATATTTAACGAGAGAAGCTTTGACCTTATTTTGCCGGAAAACGATATTCATCAGACACTTACAAATGTAAGTGCATCGCAAATTAATATCGGCACAATTATTTCCGTCAGAACCGACTGCGACTATAATCTTTTGTCTTACAGTGTTGTCGGACAGGTTGACAATGATTTGAAATTTACGTTTAACAATGATTTCAAAAACAACGCTGCATCCGTAAACGATTCGTATTACCTGGGAGCGGTTAAAAATGCCGGTAGGGGATATCTTGACATCGACCCGATTGAAAGCATAAACAGCCAGTCGGTAGCGACGTTTTACAAAATCGGAAATCTGACAAATGAAGTTTTGTTTGGTGCGGATTACAACGGCAAACTTAAAGTTTATATCGGCGACGCTTCGGGAATTATTGATATTTACGATAACAAAAACTATATTGCACTTGTAAGAACAACCGACGACGGTTATTTTGATAAGAGCACGGCAGCCGATATTTTTGTGTTTGACAAAACCTACACAAATGCCCAGATAGAAGAAATGAAAGCTGCGGCAAAATAATAAAGCAAAGTTAAAAGCAAAAAAATTAAAGCGGAAGGTTAATGCGCAAAAGCGTCAAATTAATCTTTCGCTTTTTTCTTGCATTAAAGTGTGTTTTATGGTAGAATTATTTTTGTTAAAACATACTTACAAAAGCAAAGTGAGGGTGATTTAGTTGAAACTTTGGGGCGGACGCTTTGAAAAAAGCACAGATTTTCTTGTTAACGATTT
This sequence comes from uncultured Eubacteriales bacterium, assembly GCA_902493665.1. Taxonomy (GTDB): domain Bacteria; phylum Bacillota; class Clostridia; order UMGS1810; family UMGS1810; genus SIG430. The sequence continues at coordinate 50 of CABUQL010000027.1, read as the reverse complement.
TAATTCTTCCATAAGATTTGATAAAAGAATGTATAAACAGGATATTACAG
>CABUQL010000026.1 GCA_902493665.1 uncultured Eubacteriales bacterium | reverse complement strand
AATAAAATGTAATATATTTTAAAAATAAAGTTTTTTGAAAGGAGTTTTAAAGTGGATAAGAAAAAAACAATAATAACGGTAATAGTTTCGGTTGTGATTATTTTGGCACTTGTTTCGGCAATATACATTTTTAAGCCGAAAAAGAGCGCAAATGACGATGTTCAAAAAGCGGGAGTGTCGGATACCGATAAACATTCCGGCAATAATGCAAATTCGGAAAATAAAGACAGTTCAGATTCTTCAGATAAAAACACAAATACCGAAAATAAAAATACAGGCGATAACACAAGCAATAACGAAAATATCGTAAGTGCGGACGAAATTACGGAGCTTATAGATAAATTCAACACGCTCCCCGACGGCAAGGAAAAAGACGAGGTAAGAGAAAAACTCGAATCGATTTTAGCAAGCGCCGAAAAAAAAGCACAGAGCACAAACGGAGTGCAAAATTAAAAAACTGGAGATTAATATGAGCAAAGCTACAAACAAAAACGATACAAACAAAAACGAAAAAATTCATATCACAAGTATCGGCGGTCAGGCGGTTATGGAAGGCGTTATGATGAGAGGCCCGAAAACAATTGCAACCGCCGTAAGAAAAGCTGACGGGAGCATTATCGTTGACAAAAAAGACGTAAATTCCGTGATATCAAAATACAAACTTTTAAAAATTCCGATAATACGGGGCGTTGTTTCGTTTATCGAATCAATGGTTACGGGTGTAAGATGCCTTATGTTTTCGGCAGACCAGGTTGAACTTGACACCGGCGAAGAGCAGATGTCAAAGTTTGAAAAATGGCTTGACGACAAGCTCGGCGACAAGATAAAAGATATTGTTATTTATTTTTCGGTATTTTTGTCGCTTGCTATGGGGATAGGGCTTTTTATGCTTCTTCCCACAGTCTTGGTCGGCTGGATGAAACGTTTTTCGGAAAATCAGGTGTTTTTAAGCCTCATGGAGGGCGTTGTAAGAATTGTGATATTTATACTCTATTTATGGGCAATATCGCGTATGAAAGACATACAGCGTGTTTTTGAATATCACGGTGCGGAGCATAAAACAATTGCGGCATACGAGCACGGAGAAGAGCTTACGCCGGAAAATGCAAGAAAATATTCAAGACTCCACCCGAGATGCGGAACGAGCTTTCTTCTTATTGTAATGGTTGTCAGCATTATATTTTTCTCGTTTATAAGATGGCAAAACGTTTGGGAACGCTTAATTTACAGACTTCTTCTTTTGCCTGTTGTTGCGGGAATTTCATATGAAATAATAAAATTTGCCGGAAGAAGCAAAAACAGATTTGTAAAGCTTCTTACAAAGCCGGGTCTTGCACTTCAGTATCTTACAACAAGAGAACCCGACGACAGTCAGCTTGAAGTTGCAATCGAGGCTCTTAAAAATGTTTTGACGGGAAACAAAGAAGATGACAAGTGGTAAAAAAATAAAAGACGTCTTAAAAGACGCCTGCAAAAGAGTCGGCGCGGTTGACGCGCATGCGCTTTTAAAAAACGTTTTATCGTGCGATGAAATATATCTTGCACTTCATAAAGATGATGAAATTAAATCCGAAGCGGCAGAAAAATTTGAAAATTTTGTTTTGCAAAGAGAAAAAAGCAAACCTGTAGCTTACATCACAAATTTTAAGGAATTTATGGGGCTTTCGTTTTACGTTGACGAAAATGTGCTGATTCCCAGAAGCGAAACGGAGCTTTTGGTTGAAAAAATCATTGAATTAAACATTAAAAAAGATAAGATTCTTGATTTGTGCACAGGTTCGGGTGCAATCGGCGTAAGTCTTGCAAAATATATTGAAAAGTCAGACGTGCTTTGCGCCGACATAAGTGACGGTGCGCTTAAAATTGCAGAAAAAAACGCAAAAACAAAAAACATCAGATTTAAAAAATGCGATGTTTTGTGCGATATTAAAAATATCGGCGAAAAATTTGACGTTGTCGCGTCAAATCCGCCATATGTGAAAAAAGACGTTATAGATACACTTTCAAACGATGTAAAAAACTATGAGCCTCGCCTTGCGCTTGACGGCGGGAGCGACGGACTTTTGTTTTACAGAAAAATAATTTCGGATATCGGCTTTGTGCTGAAAAAAGGCGGATATCTGTTTTTTGAAATCGGTTTTGACCAGGGCGAAGATTTAAAAAAGCTTATGGAGGATAATTTTTCATCCGTTACGGTTTTAAAGGATTTATCATCGCTTGACAGAATAGTTTTCGGAAAATACACCGGGGAGGAATAATAAGTGGCAAAAATAATGCATATATCGGACCTTCATCTTGACAGTCCGCTTACCGGTCTTGACAGCGAAAAACGCGAAATAAGACGGTATGAACTTAAAAAATCATTTGAAAATGCCATAGATTATGCTGCAAAAAACGGCGCGCGCATTGTACTTATAAGCGGCGATGTTTTTGACGGAAGATTTGTAAAAGACGAAACAATTGAGTTTATAAAAAGAATTTTTTCAAAAAACAGTGAGATAAAATTTTTTATATCGCCAGGAAACCACGACCCGTACACTCTTCCTGCTTATGAAAAAATCAGCGAAAATTTAAGCGGAAACGTTAAAATATTCAAAGACGCTTTTGAAAGCGTTTATCTGCCCGATTTAAACGTGCGTATTTACGGCAGGGGATTTAAAAACGAAACGGAGCCGGAAGACCTTATGAAAGGTTTTAAGGTTTGCGATGAGGACGCGGCGAGCATAGTTGTAATCCACGGCGAAGTTACGGGAAACGAAAGCATTTACAATCCGATAAAAATTTCCGATATTGAAAACTGCGGTGCAGACTATGTTGCGCTCGGCCATACTCACACTTATTCGGGAATTTTAAAAGCAAAAAACACTTATTATGCATACAGCGGAACGCATGAGGGACACGGCTTTGACGAGTGTGATAAGAAAGGATTTATTTTCGGTGACGTTGAAAAAGGCAATGCCGATTTGCAATTTATTCCTTTTTGCATAAGAGAATACAAAACGGTTGAAATGGACATTTCCGACTGCGAAATGTCGGAGGACGTTATTAAAAAAGCCGAAAGCATTGTTTCGGAAAACGGAGAAGGCAATCTTTACAAGTTTATTTTAACGGGAAAAAGACCGGACACGCTTTTGCCGCCTTCTGTAATTGCGCAAAACTGCGAAAATGCGTTTTTTGTAAAGGTTTACGATGAAACGCACATAAGGGCGGATTTTAACGAGCTTGCAAAAGGCAAGGATTTAAAAGGAATATGCATTAAAAACATTTTGGACGATATGACGGACGAAAACAGTGAGGAATATAAAAAACTTCTGGAATTTGTAGCGGAAATTTTTGAATAAAATTTAAAACAGGAAAATGCGTTTTGTGATTTTCATAAGTACATTTAAGAAAACTTATTTAAAAATTAATTAAAAAGGAGTGAATTGCGGTTGTTTATAAAAGAACTTGAAATTATAAGTTTCGGAAACATAAAAAACAAAAAAATTACCTTTTCCAACGGAATAAACATAATTTGCGGAGACAACGAAACGGGAAAATCCACAATTCTCTCGTTTATAAGGTTTATGTTTTACGGTACAGGCACAAAAAAGTCGGATATAAGAAAATATGAGCCTCTTTCGGGCGAAAAAATGAATGGCTTAATGGTTTTTGAAACAAACGAAGGCGTTTTTGAAATTTCAAGAAACTTAAATCTTACAAGGTCAAAACAGGTAAGATGCGTAAACAAAACGCTCGGTAAGGATTTTGATGCCGAATTTTGCAAAAATCTCGGCCAGAATCTTTTAAATATGAACGAAGAAACATTTGTAAACACGCATTTTATAGGTCAGCTTTCGTCAAAACTGTCGGGTTCAAACGACGAGATACTTCAAAAGCTTTCAAATCTTTCGCAAAGCGGAAACGAAGATATTTCATACAATCAGATATCGGCAAAGGTCGATGAAATGATAGCTTCTCTTTCGTCGGAGAGAAGAAAAAGCGCAGTTATACCGAGTCTTGAAAGAAAACTTGACGAAGAAACTGTTATACTTAAAAAAATTAGCGACAAAAAGCTTTTAAAAGAAGATATTTTAAAACAGACGGAAAGAGAAAAAAACGAGCTTGAAATAATAAATAATGAAATTAAAATTTTAAAAGAAAAAGAAACGGCGCTTAAGGCGCTTGAAACCAGAAAAAGACTTGCGGACGAGAAAAACAATATAGTGCGTCTTAAAAAGAGCATTGAGTCGGACGAGGTTTTGTTTAACAAAATTATTCCCGACGAAAGGTTTTCAAAAATAGATGAAGAAAAGCAAAAAGAAGCTTTGGCGGACAAAGAATCGGATTTTGAAAAAAAAGAAAATCTGCTTAAAGAATCCAAAAAAAGCATTTTAATTAAGCTTTGCACGGTAAGTGCCGTTCTTTTCCTTATTAGCGTTTCGCTTTGCTTTTTAAGCATTTGGAGCCTGTTTGGAATTTTGCCCGCAGCCGTTGCGGCGGTTTTTGCAGTTTTTAAAAACAAAAAAATAAGCGGACAAATTGTTTTAATCCAAAACGAAAAAGAAGAATACAAAAAATCAAAAGATGAGTATTTTTCGCATTTCGGGGCAAAAAATAAAGAGGAATATTTAAGTGCAAAGGCGAAATATGAAAGTGATGTAAAGGAAAAAGATGTATTAAGTAAAAAAATACAGTCCGATACAAAAAATCTTGAAATTTTGCTTAATATGTATGAAAATACAAAAAAAGATGCTTTGACAAACTGCAAAAATATTGATACAATAAAAGTTGCCGATTATGACGCAAGCGTTAATGTTTCGGAAATTTTGGAAAAAACAAATGAGCTTTTAAATATTGCAAAGAAAAAGGAAGAAAAGATACACGAGCTTATTTTTACCGCAAAGTCGCTTGGCGGCGATGACGAAATAAGCGTGCGCGAAAACATCTGTGCCCTTAAAGAAGAACTTGACGAGGCAAACGAAAAGCTTTGTATGATTAAAAAAGCAAAGGATTATATAGACGGTGCGTTTTCGTATCTTAAAAGCAACTTTGCTCCTGCACTTGCAAAGAAAACGTCTGAAATTCTTGAAAAAATTACACTGGGAAAGCACAATGAGGCTATTGTGGACGAAAAGTTTTTGCCGTATGTGAAAATCGGTGGTGCGTTTGAAAACGGTGTGTTTTTAAGCGGCGGTGCGCTTGAGCAAATGTATTTTTCGCTCCGCATGGGAATAATAAGCATAATAGACGGTGATAAAAAATTGCCCGTTATACTTGATGACGCATTTGCTTATTATGATGACAAGAGGCTTTTTGAGGTTTTAAAATATATTGAAGGCATATCGGAAAATATGCAGATAATAATTGCAAGCTGCCACGACAGAGAAAAGAATTATTTTAAAGATGTGTCGGTAAAACTTAATAAACTTTAAATATCATTTAACATATTGGCTTTTAATTTTAATAAAAAGATTTAATCCGTTAGATTTAAGTTACTAAATTGCCCGTTAAACGGGCGGAATCGGAGGTATTAAATGGCTGTAAAAATTGCTGATTTAGCTAAAGGAACTGTTGATATTGAAAACGATGTTCTTGCAAAATGTGCAGGAATGATAGCATCGCTTTCTTACGGCGTTGTAGGTATGGCATACCGTTCAAAAACTGCGGAATTTGCCAATCTTTTAAAAAAGGACAGTCTTACAAAGGGTATAAAGGTTGAATGTATTGATTCAAAACTTTATATTGATATGCATATTATTGTCGATTACGGCGTGAATATAAATACTGTGTGCAACAGTATCATAAGCAATGTTAAATATCAGATTAACCGTATGACAGATCTTGAAGTTGAAAACGTTGACATTTACGTTGAAGGCTTCAGAATGCAGGAATAGAGGTGGAAATTTTGTTAGAAAAGATAGACGGCAAAATGCTTTGTGGCATGTTTGTTTCAGGCGCAAACAGTCTTTACAATATGCGCCGTGAGGTGGATAATCTTAACGTATTCCCCGTTCCGGACGGTGATACGGGTACAAATATGTCGCTTACAATGGCATCTTGCGCAGATGAGATTTCAAATTCCGAAAACGTTGGCTGTGCATCCATTGCAAAGACGGCGGCAAGCGCAACGCTGAGGGGCGCAAGAGGTAACTCGGGCGTTATTTTATCTCAGCTTGTAAGAGGATTTTCAAAGGGAATAGCCGGAAAAGACGAGCTTTTGAAAGAAGATATCACAAAAGGGCTTTTGCAGGCGGCAAAAACGGCATACAGAGCCGTAATGAAGCCTACGGAGGGTACAATACTTACAGTTGCGAGAGAAACAAGCGAAGCATACGAAAGAATTGCGGCAGAGCATGACGATTTAACGGAAATTCTCCGCTTGACGGTTGAAGAATCGAAAAAATCACTTACCAAAACACAGTTTATGTTAAAGCAGCTTAAAGAAGCAGGCGTTGTCGATGCGGGCGGAAAAGGTCTTGTTTGCATACTCGAAGGTGTTTTAAGCTTTATTGAAACGGGAATCATTGTTGAAAAAGACGAAGAATCCGCACCTGTATCAAGCGAAGAAACAAAAGAGCAGGAAATTAAATATATATACTGCACAGAGCTCGTCATTAAAAAAGCAGAAAAAGACGCCGATGTGTTTAAATTTAAAGCTACAATCGAGCATTACGGCGACAATATGGCAATTGTTGACGAAGGCGACAGTGTAAAGGTGCATATCCATACAAATATGCCTAATCTTGTTATCGGAGAGGCGCTTATTTTAGGTCAGCTCACCGATATAAAAATTGAAAATATGAAATACACTCACACGCAGAATATGCGAAGTGACGAAATGGAGCGTGCGCTTTCACGCAAAGAGAAAGAAAAAGAAAATGCGTTTATTGCCGTCGCATCGGGAAGCGGAATTGTAAAAACGTTAAATGAAATCGGTGTTGATAAGATTATTGAAGGCGGTCAGACAATGAACCCGAGCACCGACGATATATTAAAAGCGATTGATGCGACAAATGCAAAGAACATATATATTTTTCCGAACAACAAAAATATAATTCTTGCCGCAAATCAGGCAAAAGAACTTTCGGATAAAAATGTTATCGTTATCCCGACAACAAGCATACCGCAGTCTGTTTCGGCGATTTTGGCATTTGATGAGGACAGCAGCTGCGGCGAAAACACTAAAGAGAAGACAGAAGTTATTTCGGAGGTGAAAACAATACAGACAACATATGCGGTTCGTGATACCGTAATTGACGGTATGGAAATTTTAAAAGGCGATGTTTTGGGAATAATCGACGGAAAAATAAAGAAAACCGGTAAAGATGATGTAAGCGTGCTTTTGGATTGCCTTAACGAAACGGTTGACGATGAATCGGGAATTATATCGGTATACTGCGGAGAGGAAAGCAAAAATACCGAAAATCTTTCGGATTTAATCTCGGAAAAGTTTGACGATGTTGATGTTTCCGTATATGACGGCGGTCAGAAGGTTTATACATTTATTGCGAGTGTGGAATAGACGTGGATTATATTGATGTTTTAAATTCCGATATAAAAAACTTAAAAGGAGTGGGCGAAAAAAAGGCTGCACTCCTTCATAAGCTGTCGCTTTATAACATTTGGGATGTTTTATATTTTTTCCCGAAGGGCTATGAGGACAGGCGGCAAAAATTATGCGACGCTCCGACAGGCATAAAATGCTGTGTTGAGGGCGTTGTTTTGCGTAATGCGTCAAAAAAGCAAATAAAGAAAAACATTGCTCTTTATCTTCTTAATATTAAGGACGAAACAGGGACGATGGTTGTAAAGTGGTTTTCAAGCCCCGTTTACGGCGCAAATATGAAGTCGGGCGAAAAATACGTTTTTTACGGCAAGGTTGCCGATGCGGGAACAAGGCGTGAAATGGAGCTTATTGCCTGTGAAAAAAGCGGAAGCTTTAACGAAACGCAGAGAATTGTGCCTGTTTATCATCTTACAAAAGGAATTACGCAAAAAACAATTTGGGGACTGGAAAATCAGGCAATCCAAAAATCGGATGCGTTAAGAGATATTTTCAGCGATGAAACAAGACGCGAATATAGTCTTTTAAACATAAAAGAAGCAATACATAATATCCATTTTCCCAAAGACGAAGATGACATAAAAAATGCAAGATACCGTTTTGCTTTTGAAGAGCTTTTTGTGCTGCAAAGCGCTCTTTTAACAATGAAAAGCGGTACGGCAAGAAAAAAAACAAAGCCTTTTAAAGACACGAAATGCGTTAGTGACTTTATCAAAACACTCCCGTTTACGCTGACGGACGCTCAAAAAAGGGCAATTAATGAGATTTTGTGCGACCTCGAGAGCGAAAAATCAATGAACAGGCTTGTTCAGGGAGATGTCGGAAGCGGAAAAACGGTTGTTGCGGCTGCGGCAATGTATACGGCGTACAGAAACGGATTTCAGTCCGTGCTTATGGCGCCTACGCAGATTCTTGCCGTTCAGCATTACGAAACTTTGTCAAAGCTTTTCGGAGATAAAGTTGAAATTGCACTTCTTACAGGCGCAACAAAGGGCAAAAAGAAGCTTTTGCAGGATATAAAAGACGGAAAATACCCGGTTGTTATCGGAACTCATGCTCTTATTGAGGATAATGTTGAATTTAAAAATCTTGCACTTTCAATAACCGACGAGCAGCACAGATTCGGTGTTAATCAGCGCCTTAATCTTTCGGGAAAGGGAAATACAAACGTTCTTGTAATGAGCGCCACACCGATTCCCAGAACGCTTGCGCTCATTTTATACGGCGACCTCGACATCAGCGTTATTGACGCTTTGCCCAAGGGCAGAGAAAAAATTGATACGTTTTGCGTTAATTCGGGATATAAAAAGCGGGCTTATAATTTTGTAAAAAAGCAAATAGACTCCGGCAGACAGGCATATGTTGTGTGTCCGCTTGTAGAGGATAACGAAACGCTTGATTTGTCGTCTGCACTTAAAATGTACGAAACGCTTTCAAAAGGAATTTTTTCGGATAAAAAAACTGCGTTTTTGCACGGAAAAATGAAAAACAGTGAAAAAGACGAAATAATGGCAAGGTTTAAAAACAGGGAAATCGACCTTCTTGTATCAACAACCGTTATAGAGGTTGGAATAGATAATCCAAACGCAAATATAATTGTGATTGAAAATGCCGAAAGATTCGGACTTTCCCAACTTCATCAGCTTAGGGGGCGTGTCGGCAGAGGAGCGTATAAATCTTACTGCATTTTAATTACCGACAGTGACAACGAAAACACAAAAGAGCGAATGGACATAATGACAAAGACAAACGACGGCTTTGAAATTTCAAGAAAAGACTTGGAACTTCGCGGCTGCGGAGAGTTTTTCGGAACACGCCAGCACGGACTTCCCGAGCTTAAATGCGCAAACCTTTTTACCGATACGTTAATACTAAAGAAAGCGCAGAATCTTTGTTTTGAAGTTCTTAAAACTGACCCGGATCTTAAAGAAAATCACATTTTAAGAGAACGCATAAAAATGCTTTTTTCAAAAAT
>CABUQL010000025.1 GCA_902493665.1 uncultured Eubacteriales bacterium | reverse complement strand
ATTACATAGCAGCAGATTGTTCCAACCGGCGCCCCGTTTATGTTTATGCCCGGCACTGCAACAAGAATATAGTTTATAACGATTTTAAACACTCCGCCGATTGCCATGTTAATAACGGGGATTCTTTCTTTTCTCATTGCCTGCAAAATAGCATTTGTAACCATTACGAGCGAAACAAAAACTATTGCATATCCGAGTATTGAAAGCGACTTTGCCGATGACGCATTTTTATATACAAGATTTAAAATCGGTTCTGCAAGGATTGCTATTCCTACGGCGCACGGAAGTGCAAAAATTGTTGTGACTTTTATTGCAAGCAAAGTTGTCTTTTTAACAAGGTCTTTGTTTTTTTCAACATATGCACTCGCAATTGCCGGAACGATGCTTATGCTTATTGAAGAAATAAGCGTCGGCGGCATATTGAAAAGCGGAACGGCATAGCCCGTGTATGAGCCGTAAAGCGCCGTTGATTTTATGTGATCAAAGCCCGCAACCTGAAGGCGGCGCATTATCATCGCCATATCTATAATGCTTGTAAGGCTGAATACCGAAGCTCCCAGTGTAATCGGTATTGCAATTATAAGAAGTGTTTTTGCAATTTCACTTTTTTTCCTTGTGCATTTTTCTTTTGAATATTTAAAAAGTGTTTTTTTGCGTTTAAAAAACATTGCGATTATCACACCGCACGCAAGAAAAGTTCCGACCGACACGCCGAGCACAGCGCCGGCAGCGCCCATCTGCATTTTTAAAGGCGCGGCTGCCGATGTTAAAAACCAATATGAAAGACCGTATCCGAAAATAAGCTTTCCGACAGATTCCGTAACCTCCGAAAATGCCGTAGGTATCATATCCTGATGTCCCTGGAAGAATCCTCTGAACGCACTCATCACGCCGACAAAGAATATTGCCGGAGAAACCGCTCTTATAGATGATGCCGCCACAGGGCAATTTATTGCATTAGCCAAAAACTCAGCACCGAAAAACAAGAAAGCCGACCCCAAAACGCCTATAATCGTAAGCACAGTAACGCTCACTTTTAAAATCTGTCTGCTCTCGTCCGTATTTTTAAGACTCTCGCTTTCGGAAACCATTTTTGAAACGGCAACGGGAAGTCCCGCAGTTGCTATTATAAACATAAAACTGTACATTGTATATGCGGTTGAAAAAATTCCCATACCCTCTTCACCGATAAGATATGTAAGCGGAATTTTAAATAACATTCCGAACAGCTTTGTTATTATATTTGCCGTAAGCAAAATTACCGTTCCTTTTATAAAAGCCTGATTATTATTGTTTTCCAATATAACACGTCCCATTTTGAATATTTGTAAAATTATTTTACCATATTGTAAACCTGCGGTCAACTTGAATTTTGTATATATTTATCGAACACATAATAATAAAAAATCAAATCATTTGTTCTGTTTGGCAATTTCATTTTTACTTTTTAACCGTTTTATTGCAAAAATAATGTGTTTTTTTGCAAAATTATTGACACTTTTGTCGAAAAATGCTATTCTTATAGGGTCGGAGGTGTCTGTAATGAAGATTGGAAAATCTACACTTCTTCTTTTTGCATCCGTCATTTTTGCTGCTTCCGGTATAATCGGTTGCTTTTTTATGGAAAAAGACGATCTTAATCTGTCAAAAGAGACCGTTGAAAGCAAAGCAGGTCCCGAAGAAGTGTATGTTCATGTAAAAGGCGAAGTAAAAAGACCGGGGTTATACATTTTAGAATCCGGGAACAGGGTAAACGACGCCGTTGAAGCAGCAGGAGGCGCAACAGACAACGCTGATTTAAACCGCTTAAACCTTGCAGATCTTATTTCGGATCAAATAGAAATTTACGTTCCGAAAACGGGTGGATCCGACAATGCCGAAAACAATTTGAGCGAAAACACTGCTTCGAACAACAGCAACGATTCAAATAATTTAAAAATAAATCTTAATACGGCATCGGAAGAGGAGCTTATTAAGGTTAACGGTATCGGTCCGGTTACTGCGGCAAAAATCATAAAATACAGAAACGGCCACGGCGGCAAGTTTAAAAACCTTGAAGAACTTATGAACATAAGCGGTATCGGCAAAAAGAAATTTCAAAAATTAAAGAATTGTTTTTATATTGAATAAACCATTTACATAAAAAGGATATTTTACTATGCTTAAAACAATTTGGGACTTATTTATTGCTTTTTTTAAAATCGGAGCATTTACATTCGGCGGCGGATACGCTATGCTTCCGATGATTCAAAAAGAAATTGTTGAAAAGAAAAACTGGGCGACAGACGAAGAAATACTCGATTATTTTGCAATCGGCCAATGCACTCCGGGAGTTATTGCGGTAAACACCGCAACATTTATAGGCTACAAAATCGGAAAAATAGCAGGAGGCATTGCCGCAACGCTCGGCGTTATTACACCGTCGCTGATAATCATTTGCGTTATTGCGGCGATGCTTGAAAACTTTGCAAGCATACCGCAGGTTCAAAGCGCATTTTCGGCAATCGGAGTTGCCGCAGTTGTTTTAATCATAGAAGCCGTAATAAAAATGGGCAAAAAAAGCATTAAAGGCGCTTACGGAATTATTGTTTCTATATCGGTTTTTGTAATACTTATATTTTTTAAAATTTCACCCGTAATAGTTGTTGCATCAACTGCCGTACTCGGAATTCTTGTAAAAAATGCAAGGAGGGCAAAGTAAAATGAATCAGCTTCTTGTAATGGCCTTTGAGTTTTTTAAAACAGGTCTTTTTGCCATAGGCGGCGGACTTGCAACAATACCGTTTTTATATAACATTGCCAGAAAATATCCCTGGCTCGACATTAAAATGCTTCCGAATATGATTGCCATTTCGGAATCGACACCCGGTCCTATCGGAATAAACATTTCAACGTATGCCGGATTTTTGTCATACGGTGTTGTAGGAGCACTTGTTTCAACACTTTCGCTCGTTCTTCCTTCGTTTATTGTTATAGTTCTTATTTCAAAAATACTTAAAAAATTTAAAGACAACCACTTTGTAGACGACGCATTTTTCGGAATAAGACCTGCCGTAACGGCGCTTATTGCATCAGCCGGAATGTCGGTTCTTATTGACGTTATATTTTTCGAAGGATATAAACTCAATGTAAAAGCTCTTATTCTTCTTGTTGTTTTATCGGTTCTAAGACTGATTTTCAAAAAGGCGCATCCCGTATTTTTAATTGCGGTTGCGGCAATAATAGGTGCGGTATTCCCTATATTGTAAGCATTATAATCTAAAACCGTACATATCAAATTTTACGTAAACTAAAACTGCACAAGCAAGATATTCTTTATAAAAACCTTGCCGGTGCAGTTTTTTAGTGTCCGCAAAAATCTTTTTCTTACTTTTCGCCCTCTTCAACAATTTTATTAAGCTCGCTCATTAAATCGTTCATATTGTTGATTTTAACGTTGCGGCTTAAAATGTAATTTTTAAGATTATCCGAAAGCGTGTCGAATTTTGCTTTAATACCCGGAGCAATATACGAAGCCATTTTCATCACCTCACAAGTTATAATTTCCACATAGAACCGTTTTATGCAATAATTTATATGTTATAACAAATAATAAAAGCAAGGTGATTAAATTGGATTTATACAAAATCAAAAAAGAAATCGAAAGCGGAAAAAGCATATTTGATTTAAAATTAAAAGTTGTTTATTACGCAAGGGTTTCAACAGACAAACACGAACAGGCAAATTCTCTTGAAAATCAAATTAAATATTACGACGATTTTATAAAATCAAACAAAAACTGGTATTTTTGCGGCGGTTACATCGACGAAGGGATAAGCGGAACGGCGGTCGGAAAAAGAAAAAGCTTTCTTAAAATGATAGAAGACGCAAAAGACGGCAAATTCGACCTTATAATAACAAAAGAAATAAGTAGATTTTCAAGAAACACGCTTGACAGCATTAAATACACGCAAAAGCTTTTAAAATACGGCGTCGGAGTGTATTTTCAGTCGGACGGCATAAACACGCTTATGCCCGAAGGCGAGCTGAGGCTTACAATAATGTCTGCCATTGCGCAGGACGAAGTAAGAAGGATTTCGCAGCGTGTTAAATTCGGACTTAATCAGTCGGTTAAAAACGGAAAAATGCTCGGTGACGCTCCTTACGGCTACAAAAAGAAAGACGGCATTTTAACAATAAACGAAAGCGAAGCAAAAGTTGTAAGAGAAATGTTTTCTCTTTACCTTAAAGGGTACGGAATAAGAAGCATTTCACGCATTTTGGCGGACAAAAACATTCTTAACACAAACGGAAGACCGTTTACGTTTGCGTCAATCAAAAACATAATTTCAAATCCGAAATATAAAGGGTTTTACTGTGCAAACAAGTATTACAGTGTGGATTTCAAATACGGAAAAAAGCAGACGCACAATAAAGATGAATGGATTTTATACAAAGATGAGTCCGTTCCGAAAATCATAAGCGAAGATACATGGGAAAAAGCAAACAGTATTCTTTCGGAGAGGAGCAATCACTTTAAAAACCATTTAAGCAGTTATTCAAACAGATATTTTTTCAGCGGAAAAATAATATGCGGATACGACAAATCTTCATTTCACAGAGGCATTTACAACAAAACCGAAGTTTTCAAGTGCAAAAATTCAAGAAACGGATGCAAAAACATTACAATCTACACAAAAGAAATTGAAAGCATAATGAGCGCTGTTTTTTTGTTTTTAAAGAAAAACCGCCTTTTACTTGCCGATTTTTTTGAAAATTATTTGAAAGCTCATCTGCCCGAAGGCGACATTGACAGATTAAACCGAAAAAAAGACAAGCTTTTTGAACTTGTGGCAGAAGGTTTTATAAGCGGAAATGAATTTAAAGAAAAAAACGATAAATTAAACAATGAGATTTCAAAGCTTTCCGAAAGAAAAGCATTTTTTGACAAAGATTCTTTTTTAAATGACGGCTTTGATTTTAAAACCTCAAAAATTAAAATAACAAAAATCATTGCCGAAAAAACTTTTGATATAAACGATGAAAAAGAAAATCAAAAGTTTAAGAAAAATCCGCATAAACACGGCGATAATCACATTGCAGCAGGCGCACTTTTGAAAATTCATCTCTCGCTTTATGAGAATACAAATTACTTGATTACGCTACACGAAACACCTATTTCCTGTGCCACTTCAATCTGGGTTTTTCCCTTGAAAAATCTGAGGTTTAAAATGTGTTTTTCACGCTCGTTAAGCTTTTTCATTGCCTCCTTAAGCGATATTTCCTCAATCCAGTTATCGTCAAAGCTTTTTTCATCGCTCACCTGATCCATAACATATATTGAATCGCCGTTGTCGTTATACACGGGTTCAAAAAGCGACATCGGGTCCTGAATTGCTCCCAAAGCGTTCGCAACGTCTTTTTTCGGAACGTCTATCTCTCCCGCAATCTCTGCAAGCGACGGCTCGCGTCCGCTATTTGCCATAAGCTTTTCTTTTGCCGAAAGAGCTTTGTATGCAATATCACGCAGCGATCGGCTCACTCTTATTGAATTGTTATCCCTTAAATATCTTCTCACCTCACCTATTATCATAGGCACTGCATACGTTGAAAATTTAACGTTAAGCTCCGTATTAAAATTATCAATCGACTTTATAAGCCCTATGCAACCCACCTGAAACAAATCGTCTATATTTTCGCCTCTGTTTGCAAATCTTTGAATTACCGAAAGCACAAGTCTTAAATTTCCTCTGACGAATTCTTCTCTTGCGCTTTGGTCGCCGTTTTTAATCCTTTTAAACAGTTTTTCCTTTTCTTCGTTTGTAAGCACGGGAAGCTTTGATGTGTTTACACCGCAGATTTCAACCTTGTTAAGCATTTTTAAGGCACCTCCGAAGTTATTTTTTTCATCTGTATTAGTTATCCCCCTCCCATTTTTTTCTATTCAGCGTATTTGACAAATCATTGTATTTGACAAATCATTTCATATAAATTATAATTAAATAAGATTATTTTTAAAGATTTTTTTAAACTTTACGGAGGTATACAGTGGACTGGATAAAATGTACGGTATTTACATCTGCCGACGCAATAGAAGGCGTTTGCGGCAGACTTATGGTATTGGGAATAAACGGCACACAGATTGAAGACGAAGCGGATTTTCTTCTTTTTTTAAAGGAAAATACTCAGTTTTGGGATCTTGTGGACGATGAACTTATAAACGAAAAAAAGGGCGAAACAAGAATTATATTTTATCTGCCCCGCGATGAGTATTTAAATGACAAGCTTTCGGAAATCGAAAAAACTCTTTGCGAAATGAAAAAGCTTGACACAGACGGTTTATTCGGACGTCTGTCGCTTGAAACTTCGGTTACAAACGAAGAAGACTGGGCAAACAACTGGAAAAAATATTTTAAACCGCTTAAAATCGGCGGAAAAATCCTTGTATGCCCCGAATGGGAAACATACGAAAACGACGGCAGCAGAATTGTGTTTAAAATAAATCCCGGTATGACATTCGGAACGGGAACTCATCACAGTACAAGAATGTGCATTGAATTTTTGGAAGATTTAATTAAAAAAGACGACAGCGTTTTGGACATCGGCTGCGGAAGCGGAATACTTTCAATTATTTCACTTCTTCTCGGTGCAAAAAATGCGTTTGCGCTTGACATCGACCCGAACGCAGTTCACATTGCATATGAAAATGCGGCGCTCAACGGCATAGGAAAAGACAAATACTTTGTCACAAGCGGAAATATTCTTACGGACAAAACGCTTTGGGACGAAATCGGCGAGAAAAAATACGACGTTGTAACGGCAAACATCATAGCCGACGTTATAATAGCGCTTGCCCCGATGGCTGCAAAGTTTGTTAAAGATGACGGAATATTTATCTGCTCGGGAATAATCCTTCCCAGGCTTGACGAAGTTAAAGATGCACTTTTGAAACACTTTGAAATAGAAGAAATCAAAACAAGCGCCGACTGGGCATCGGTTAAATGCCGTCTTAAATAATTGCAAAAAAATTATTTATTACATTATATAAAGGAGAAAATTATGAAACTTAAAAGTGAGTTTATAATAAACCAAATCGGCGATGAATACATAGTCGTTCCGACAGACGATGAAATTACGGATTTCGGAGCAATGATATCGCTTAACGAAACGGGAGCTTTTTTGTGGAATCTTCTCGGAGAAGAAACAACACGCGAAGCTCTGTGTGAAAATCTTTTAAAAGAATATAGTGTTGATAAAAAAACTGCCGAGGAAGATGTTGACGAATTTATAAATATATTAAAAGAAAAAAATCTTCTCGAAACATTTTAAAATAATTATTAAACCGGAGTAAAAATATGCTGTATAAAAGCACGGAATCAGTAAAATGGCTTTATGAAAAATCAAAACCGCACATTTTAAAACTCGTTATTCTGACCATTTTAGGCTGCGCAATGAGCGTTCTTTCAATAATGTTTGCGCTCGTTTCAAAAGATGTTGTCGATGCGGCAACGGGAGCGGCGGG
The DNA here is from genome assembly GCA_902493665.1 of uncultured Eubacteriales bacterium. GTDB lineage: Bacteria > Bacillota > Clostridia > UMGS1810 > UMGS1810 > SIG430. Next base: position 2,173 of record CABUQL010000025.1, on the reverse strand, counting down.
AAAAGATTTTAAGACGGAAACCATCAAGCTTGTTGTTTTTCTTATCCTTCAGCTTGCAGGGTCGTCTGCGGTTGCATTTCTTTATAATGTAACGGTTGGAAAAATAAGAATTACGCTTAAAACCGATCTTTTTAAATCGATTTTAAACAAAGATATGCTTAAGGTTTCAACATATCACACGGGCGAGCTTTCAAACAGATTAAACAGTGACATCAACCTTATCGCAGACTCGATTACGGATATTGTGCCTTCGTCATTATCGCTTATAACAAGTATTGTTTTGGGAATTTACACACTTTTCAAGCTTGAACCGATATTCAGCATAATCTGTCTTATAATCGGTCCTGTAATCGTTGTTGCGGCGCGTTTTTACAGAAACAAATTCAAAAGCCTGCATAAAAAATATCAGGAAACGGACGGTCTTACCCGTTCATTTATGCAGGACTGTCTGCAAAATATGCTTGTGATAAAATCGTTTCGCAACGAAAGCAAAATTTTATCGAATTTAAAAACGCTTCAGATAAACAACTTCAAAACGGGCATGAAACGAAACAACGTAAGCATAATCGCAAACATATTGTTTTACTTAACCGTAACGGCGGGGTATTATCTCGCACTTGCATGGGGCGCATACAGGATTTCAACAGGCGCAATAACATTCGGTACGCTGACCGCCATGCTGTCGCTTGTTGGAGATGCGGTAACGCCTTTTAAATCACTTTCATCGCTTTTCCCGAAATTCTTTCAGACAACGGCTTCGGCAGAACGTATAATGGAAATAGAAGCAATAAGCGATGAAGTTAAGGACGTAAGCGAAAATGCAAAAACTGATTTTTCGGATTTCGAGAAAATTGTTTTTGAAAACGTAAGCTTTTCTTATAATGAAGAAAACACCGTTTTAAAAGATTTTAACGGCGAAATCAAAAAAGGCGATTTTGTTTCAATAAACGGAAGGTCGGGAATAGGAAAAAGTACGCTTTTAAAACTTATGCTCGGAATAATGAAACCGCAAAGCGGAAGGATTTATGCGGTTTGCGGCGGAAAAGAAATTCCTTTGACCGCATCATCGAGAGGGCTTTTTTCGTATGTACCGCAGGGAAATATGATATTGACGGGCACAATTGAAGAAAACATAGCGTTTTCAACAGGTGAAATAGACGAAAAAAGAGTACTTGAAAGTGCAAAAACCGCCGAAATCGAAGATGTTATAAACTCCTTGGGCGAAGGAATAAAAACAAAACTCGGAGAAGGCGGAGCGGGACTTTCCGAGGGACAGGTTCAGCGTCTTGCAATTGCAAGGGCGATTTACCATAACTCACCGATTTTACTTTTTGACGAAGCAACATCATCTCTTGACAAAGATACGGAAATGAAAATTTTAAACAATTTAAGCCGTTTAGACTCAAAAACGCTCATAATTGTTTCGCACAGAAAAGAAGTTTTAAATTTTTGTTCAAAAAATATTAATATTTCTGTTGACAAATCAAAATAACTATTATATAATTAAGTAAAGATTGGATATTTATATCCATTTGTAATTTTTATGACAAACATTTTGGGTTATACAAAATTCAGGAGGGAAAGTAAATGACTAATAAGTTTGTTAAAAAGGCTATTGCCATAGCCTCAGTGACATCAATGCTTTGTGCATATTCTGTTTCAGCTTCTGCTGCTACTTATACTTCTTCCACAAAATATTACAACGGCGCGGAAAAAGTTAACGTATCAACAACGGTAAACGGTTTGGAAAAAGGCGACGAAGTTACATATCTCGCATTTGGCGGCAACGCTTTTGATCCTGCAACAAGCAAAATTGTTTATGTTAACCAGTATACAACAGCAGATACAGAAACAACTTCAAAAACATTCAGTTATGTTACAGATGCAGCAAACATCGGTTCAACTGTTAAAATGGCAAAATCAGATTCTACCTTTGCAAATGCAGAAACAATTAATCCGTCTTCGGAAACAAGCCAAATCCAGTCTGCAAAAGTTAAATTTAACATTACTGTTGATTCAGCTTCTTACACACCGACGTTGGATTTAACACCGGGTGCTCAGTGGATTACTCTTCCGATAAAAATTGCTGCAGGTAAAGAAATCTCAACAATGACAATCGGCAAAACAACATACACTAGTGAAGATGTTATCGTTACAAGCGAAAACATTCAGT
>CABUQL010000024.1 GCA_902493665.1 uncultured Eubacteriales bacterium | reverse complement strand
CTCATCCGATAAAATTCAGCTTACAAAGATTATCCATGTTTTAAAACAATCGATAAACTGGATTCTCGGAATGGCAATGACGGTGTTTGTGGGGTTTTTAAGCTTGTCGGGTCTTAAGGGCGCTGCGATAGATAACATCGGTCTTAAAACCGTAAAATACGCAATGGGAAGTTTTGTTCCTGTTGTGGGAAGACTTCTTTCCGATACGGTCGATACCGTGCTTTCATCTGCCGCACTTATAAAAACCTCGGTTTCCGTTGCGGGAATTATCATAATTATAATTATGTGCATTTATCCCATAATAAAGCTTACCGTTATTACGTGGCTTTACCGCATTACCGCGGGCATTATAGAGCCTGTTTCGGATAAAAGGCTGGGAAACCTTATGACCGCCGCCTCCGATGCGGTTGAAATACTTTTTGTTTTGCTCATAACAATAACCGTTGTAATGATACTTGCCGGAGGAATAATAATTATGCTTTGCGGTATATATAAATAAATACGGAGGATAGCATGGAGAAAATTTCAGCGTTTATCGAAACAATTACAGGTATTGTTTTGCTGTGCGTTATTACCGAAAATCTGGCGCCGGGCGGAAGCTACAAAAAATACGTTAAATTTGCCGGCGGACTTATTATAATGATTGCTATGATAACCGCGGTGTTTGACTTTTTTGGTGCAAAACATGAGTTTGATTTTTCAAAATATACGGCGCGAACAGACAGTGAGGAGTTTAACGAAAGTTATAACAGCAAAATCGAAGCGGTTTTTTCACAAAAACTTGCAAGCGAAATAGAGTCGGACGTATTGGGCGGCTTGGGATTAAGATGCCGTATAAACGCAAGCGTTGAAAACAATTTTGAAGATATATATTTAACCGTAAACTGCTCCGTGAACAGTTTCGGAGCAATAAAAGAATACATAATTAAGAATTTTAAAATTACAAATGTGGCTTTTGCGGAGCAATAGGAGGTATTGATGATAATGTTACCCGGTTTTAACAAGATAAAGAATATGCTGACAAAGAAAAATATGCTGATTATTTTTTGTGCCGGAATAGCTTTAATGGTTTTTGCAAATTTCACCACGTCAAAAACTTCGCAAAACACATCGTCAAGTACGGCATTAAGTGATGATACATCTTTTAAAAAGAACGAAACAGAAACAAAACTAAAAAAAATTTTAAGCAATATCGACGGCGCAGGAAAGGTTGAGGTGATGATAGTTTTTGACAGTGATTATGAAAGAGTTGTTGCAAAAAACACAAAAAGCTCCGTAAAGGGCGAAAAAACATCGGGCGAAGAAAGACAGACCGACACTGAAACTGTTATGTCAAAAGACGGAAACAGTCAGACACCTTATCTGCTTAAAGAAATAAATCCGTCCGTCCGTGGTGTTTTGGTCATTGCCGAAGGCGCCGCCAGCGACAGTGTAAAGATGAACATAAAAAATGCAGTAAAAACCGTGCTTGGTGTTTCAATGCACAAAGTTGAAGTTATGACAAAAAAACATGGAGGTTAATATGATTATGTGTAAAAAAAGAAAATTTGTATTTGGACTTCTTGTTGTTATGGTGTGTATTGCAGGTTATTTAAATTTCCGGTATGACAACAAGGAATTTAAAGATCTTGACGAATATATATCAACCGTTACCGAGGTTGAAGACAGCAAAGACGAATCTCTCGGCGAGGCGCAAATGGTTATGGCGGACAAAGGTAAAAAGCAGACAGAGGACGTTTTTGCAAAATGCCGTTTGGAACGTGACGAATCAAGAAGCGAAAACATTGATCTTTTAAAATCAACTATTGAAAACACATCTGTTTCCGAAGACGCAAAACTTCGCGCGGAGGGGCAGCTCTTAAACATTTCCGACAACATTGAAAAAGAAGTTAATATTGAAAATATAGTCCGTCTTAAAGGATTTAAAGACGTTATGGCGTTTATAAGCGGCGACAGTGTTACCGTGACGGTGCGCAGCGAAAAACTTACCGAACCGCAAATTGCCCAGATTAATGACGCCGTTAACGAATATATTGACACAAATAATGTAAAAATAGTTGAAGTTAATTAATTTTTGTGTTATAATACAGGAAAAGTATTGTAGATTATGAAAATTTTCTGTTATAACATTAAATGGGAGGTTTTACTTATGGATAAAACTTACGAAGTAAACGAAAACACGGGAAACATTAAAATTTCCGAAGAAGTTGTTGCAACAATTGCAGAAATTGCGGTTAATGAAATCGACGGTGTTTGCTCAACTGGTTCAACACTTGCCGGCGAAATAAAAAAACTTGTTAAAAAGACATCGGGAAAAGGCGTAAGAGTTACTTTTAACGATAAGCTTGTAACAATCGATATTTCGCTTGTCATAAAATTCGGTGTGAGAATACCCGAAGTTGCATGGAACGTTCAGGAAAATGTTAAAAAACAGGTTGAATCTATGACGGGTCTTATTGTTGACAAGGTTAACATTCACGTAACGGGAATCAATGCTGCAGAAGACACAAATGCATGCGAAACTGACGAAAAACAAGAAGAAAAAAACGAAAAATAATTAAGATCAAACTGATTTACGGCAGGCAAAGCATGAGTTTTTGCCTGTCTGTTGTTTTTTACAAGACTTTTTTAAAATTTTTATAAAAATGCGGAACAAACGTTGCACATTATTCGTTTAAATATTGTACGGATAAGAAAATTTTACCCAAGGAGGAAACAAAATGAAAAAAATTATCAGTCTTGCCATTGCATTTTTAATGATTTTCTCGGTATCTGTAACATCATTTGCCGCAGAAAGCGATTCTGCCGATTTTGAAAAGTACATAAAGATTGTTAAAGGCAGAATAACGGTTGACGATGATGCATATGTTTTTGACAATTACAGAAAAAACGATATCGGCGTAACGCTCGTATGGAAATCGAAAGATGAAGAAAATTACGGCGCAATACGTGTTACAATTGATAATGATGAAGATATCATATCTTTCAGCGGTGACACAAACGAGGAAAACACAAAGGGCTATGATATTTCAAAAAGACTTTCCAACGAAAAAATAAAAGAGCTTGCAACAGAATTTGTAAAAAAGATGGCACCGAAAAAATCGGAGCATTTTAAGGCGGAAAAAGTAAATGTAAGACGTTATGAAAAAAATCTTGACGCAACAGTTAATTTTGTCCGTTACGAAAACGACATTGAAGTTTCCGACAGCTCTATGAACATTGAAATGAATGCATACACGGGTGAAGTTACATATTACAATATGTTCTTTAAAGAATTTTCCGAAATTGAAAATAATGAAAATTTAATCGGCATCGAAAAAGCCAAAGAAATTTACAAAGATAAACTCGGCTATGAACTTACATATTTTGTAAAATGTCGAAATGACGGCAAAACAGAATCGTTTTCGGCATATTCTCCGAAAAAAGGTTCGTATTATTCAATAGATGCAAAAACAGGCGATTTATTCTCACGTTCAATAATTTTCAGAGAATTTCAGAATTCCAAGGCTGAAGATGCCATGGCATCTGATGCAGGAAACGGTGTGGCGCTTACAAAAGAAGAACAAGCTACTTTGGAAGAAATAAAAGCACTTCCTTCAAAAGATGAAATTACCGCAAAAATTAAAGGCATAACGGAGTTTAACATTTCCGACAAGTACGAACTCAGCGAATTTAACATTTATAAATGCGACGGCGACTACGTGGCAAGAGCTGAGTTTGATTACAGAGTAAAAGAGTCGGACGGAATTTACAAGTATTTTTACAAGAGTGTTGAATACAATCTTACAACAGATAAAATAGTATCTTTCAGCGCAAACAATGACGCAGCAAACGACAAGGACGATATAAAAAGCGAAATTCTTAAGAAAACTTGCAGCGATTTTGCCGGCAAATATTATGCGGATATCAAAAACAGCCTTACTTCTGTTGATGATGAAAACAAAAACGGCATTTATTTAAGAAGATGCGAAAACGGTATAGGTGTCCAGGGTGAAGGATTAAACATCAGCGCAGACTCAAAAACAGGTGAAATTACAAGCGTTCGTTTTAGCTGGAGCAAAACAGAATTTGCAAAGCCGAATCCTCAAAAAACTTTAACAGACCTTTATGAGAAAATTTTAAATGATGATAACTTTAAACTTGTGTATGCAACAAAAACAAATGACGACAACACCAAAAAAGACATTGCTAAACTTGTTTATACTCTTAAATCAAATGAAATTTACAGTCCGGACACTCTCGAAAAATTAAATTATGACGGAACGCAAAAAGTTACAAAAGAATTTACGGGTTACACGGATATTGAAAATCACTACGTTAAAGATTATGCAATTGCGCTCGGAAACATAGGTATTTATTTTGATGAAAATACGCTTAAACCCGATGAATCCGTAACACAAAAAGATTTTCTTGCAATTTTGGGCAAAGCAATGCATTCAAGCGACTCGGACGGCAGACTTTACAAATATGCTGAAATTGAATATCTTGACGGTGACAAGCTTGATGACAACGCATTTGTATCGCGCATAAACGCAATCCGCTACATCATAAACGGCAAAGGTTATAAGACAATTGCAAAAATGAATAATGTGTTTAAAAAGATTTTCTCAGACGTTCCCGAAGATTTAACGGGATATGCTTCTCTCGGCGCAGGATTTAAAATTGTTTCCGATAAAACGGACAAATTAAATTATAATGACAATCTTACAAGAGCGGAAGCGCTTGTTATGATATATAATTTAATTAATAACTGATATATTTTTCTAAAATATGTAAATAATAAAGATAGCGTTTTTGCTATCTTTATTTTTTGGAGGAAAATATATGAAACAGTATGTAGAAATTTTAGAAGTAAAAGGGCGTGAGGTTCTCGATTCACGAGGCAATCCGACAGTTGAAGCAGAGGTTATAGCAGACGGAGGATATGTGGGAAGAGCAATTGTTCCGTCGGGTGCATCAACCGGGATTTTTGAGGCGGTTGAACTTCGTGACGGCGAAAAGCGATATATGGGAAAAGGCGTTTTAAAAGCCGTAGAAAACATAAACACAACTATTGCAGATTCAATTATAGGAATGAATGTTTTAAATCAGCGTGAAATTGATTTTAAAATGTGTGAGCTGGACGGTACAGAGAATAAGTCGAAATTGGGAGCAAATGCAATTTTAGCGGTTTCTCTTGCTTGTGCAAAAGCTGCCGCATCTGCATGTTCGCTTCCGTTATATCAGTACATCGGCGGAGCAAATGCACATATTTTGCCCACGCCGATGATGAATATTTTAAACGGCGGAGCGCATGCCGACAACAGTATAGATATACAGGAATTTATGATTATGCCCGTCGGTGCAAAAAGCTTCAAAGACGCGCTTAAAATGTGTACGGAAGTTTTTCACAGCCTCAAAAAGCTCCTTAAAAATGACGGTTACAACACTTCCGTCGGCGATGAAGGCGGATTTGCACCGTCTTTTGAAAAAGACGAACAGGCACTAAGCTACATTGTGTCGGCGATTAAAGAAGCGGGATATGAAAGCGGAAAAGATTTTAAAATCGCAATTGATGCCGCAAGCAGTGAGTGGACGGAAAACGGCAAAGAATATAATCTTCCCAAAGCCAAAAAGACGCTTACAGATGATGAACTTATAAAGTTTTACGATGTGCTTTGCAGTAAATATCCAATAATTTCAATTGAAGACGGAGTAGGGGAAGAGGACTGGGAAGGTTGGAAAAAACTCACCGATTCGCTCGGCAGTAAAATTCAGCTTGTCGGTGACGATTTATTTGTCACAAACACAAAAAGACTTGATAACGGAATTAAAAAAGGCGTTGCAAATTCGATACTCATTAAGTTTAACCAGATAGGAACACTTTCTGAAACCATTGATGCTGTCAATATGGCAAACAGAGCCGGGTATACGGCGGTAATTTCGCACCGTTCGGGCGAAACAGAGGACACAACAATTGCAGACATTGCGGTTGCGTTAAATGCAGGACAGATTAAAACAGGCGCTCCTTCAAGAACAGACCGTGTTGCAAAATATAACAGACTTTTAAGAATTGAAGAAGAATTAGGAAAAAATGCGGTTTACCTCGGAGATAAAAGCTTTTTCAATTTAAAAGAAAATAACTGATTTTTTTATGGCATGACTATAGAGCGCAAAAATCAATTGAGAAAGACATTTTGGAAAAACGGGAATTTAACAAATTAGAGGCATGTTGTGCTTAAGTCTTTGGTGCCACGAGATAAATTCATCTTAAAAATGGATTCATAAAATGATTTTTAAATAATTAATTGCAATAAAAAAACGGCGGAATTTTTCATTCTGCCGTTTTTTTAGTACCGAACATATTCGGATAATAGTGTTATGGTGACCCGTACGAGAATCGAACTCGTGTTTTCGCCTTGAGAGGGCGATGTCTTAACCGCTTGACCAACGGGCCGTACTTAAAGGGTAATTTTACACCCTTAAGTAATCCGACTAAGACAGTATACTACATTTTGTAAAACAATGCAAGTGTTTTTTGAAATTATCAGTCAAGAATTTCAAATTCGTCGCTCATTCTCTCTTTAAAAATGTCAAATGCACTGTCAAGCTCGTCTTCGTCGTCTATATAAACCAAAATATCATCGTCGCCCTCTTTTTCAATGCGCATAATGATAACTTCCGTTTCGTCATCGTCATCATCTGCCGGAACAAGTGCGACATATTCGTTATCGGCATATTCAAATGCATCAACCATTTCGAATTCAACTTTGTTTCCGCTTTCGTCAACAAAGGGAATGATATTGCTTTGCTTTTCATCGCTGTATTTTGTAAATTCGTTTTCTCTCATTTTTAACACCTCTTAATTTCTATATATTTTTTATACTGCTTAAATAATCCTGTAAAATAATGCTTGCCGCAACTGTATCAACAACTTTTTTTCGTTTTTTGCCCCGCGTGTTTGACTCATGAAGATATCTGTCCGCCTGCATTGTTGTCATGCGCTCATCAAACAAAACTATTTCGGCATCACCGCAGATTGTTTTTAGCTCATCGCAGAATTTGTACGTTATTTCTGCTCTGAAACCACTTGTGCCGTCCATGTTTTTGGGAAGGCCGACAACGATTTTTTCGGGTTTGTAGTCTTTTATAATGTCGGACAGTGCATCAAGCATTTTTTCATGAACCTTGTTTGCAAGCGTTGTGACTCCCTGTGCGGTTATTCCGAGCGGATCGCACACTGCAACTCCGACTCTTGCATCGCCGTAATCAATACTCATTATCCTCATCGCATATTTCCTCTTTATTTAAAATTTCCATTGCATAAAGCGAGTTTTTATATGATTTTTCTTTAAGAATTTCAACTGTATCGCTTAGTTCTTCTTTTAATTTGTCATACTGTGAATACATTTTATCAAAATTTTCTTCAAACGAATCGTCGGAAACACTGTTGACATCAATGTGAAACGGTTGTCTTGCATAGTTTAAAAAGCTTTCAACCTTCGGGTCGTACACAATGCCGAACACAGGAACACACACATTTGTCGAATATATAAGTGCATGAAGACGCATTGCCATCATCACATCGCACTTTTTAATAAGACCCATTATTTCGCTGCCGTAATGCTGCTTTTTAAGTACATACCCATTAATACTCATTTTGCCGAGCACACGTTTTGAAAATTCATAGTCGGCAGGAAACTGCATTGGAACGAAAAACGGCACAAATCCGTGCTTTTTGCAGATTGATTCAATTCTCTGCGAGAGCAAATCCGCAAAATCGCTTGAAACCTTTTTCCAGTTTCTGACCGAAACGCCTAAAATCTTATTTTTCGTGAGACGGTCAGCAAAATCATGCCTGCCGTTACTACATTCTATGTCCTGCGAGTGTAAAATATTGCTTATCTTGTCATCTTTGGCACATTCAAGCGTAAATGCGGGGTCGGCCGTAATGATTGTCTTAACATCTTTAATTCCGATACTTTCCAAAAGTATTTTTGAATCGTTTTCTCTTAAAGTGATAAGGTCTGACTTAGAAAGCGCCGATTTTGCAAGACGCATATTTTTCTCCTTTATAATAGGTCCGATTCCATTTGCGTAAACGTACACGTTCATGTTCTTAGAGGACGCATATTTAATCAGCGACAGGTAATACCAAATTGATTTTGTGCTTGTTACGTCTTGCACAAGACTGCCTCCGCCGCTTAACAAAACTTTTGATTTTTTGAAAATCGATGCAATTTTAAAAATGTTTATTCTGTTTACGGAATCAACATTGTAGAGTTTTTTCGTCTGTGCGGGATTTTTTGAAAGAACAAGTATTCTAAGCGATTCATCGTGCATTTTAAGTGTTTTAATCATAGCCATTAAAAGTGTGTCGTCACCGCTGTTGTTAAATCCGTAATAGCCCGAAATAACAAAATCATAAGAATAATTGTTTTCAGAAAGCAGCTTTTTATACACTGTTATGTTGTCTTCGGCCATTATTTTAACAGAGTATTTATTGTAAATGAGCTTTTTCCCGAAATCAATAAGCGGTTTCTTTTGTACCTCTGTCATGTCATAAACTGCAATTATATCACGTAAAAGCCTGTCCTCGCTGAGCGGTTTTGTATTTCTGCATGTAAAGTTATTTGCAAAACATTCGTTTAAAATACTTTCTTTAAAAATTCCCATATAACCGGGTTCGCCGCCTAAAATCACCACATTTCCGGCAGACATCGCTTCAAGCGCAGCCCGGCTTATGCCGACAAACACATCGGAAAGTGCGGTGAATTTTTCAACATCGGTTCTGCGTCCGGCAAAAATGATATTATCACAATTTTCGGCTTTTTCTTTTAAGTCGTCAAATCTGTCACCGCCGCCGACCATAATAATTTTTGCATTTGGGAGTATTTTTTTAAGTTTATCAGAGATATTAATAAGCTTGTACGCCATTTCACAGTTGCCAAAGTCAAGACGGCTCACATAAACGATTTTAAAGTCATCTTTTTCAAGGTTAAATTCTTCTAAAATATCATCGTAAGGCGTTTTTTCGGAAAATTTTGCGGTATCAATTCCGTTAATTGTAACAAATGTGTCGGATTTGTCTATGTTGTAGTTGTCGATTACATAGTTTTGAATATCATCGCTTACGCAGATTGTTTTTTGTCCCCAATTCGTAAGTGCCTTAAAAACAAAACTTGTCGAATACACACCGTGAACGGTTGTCATAAACGGAACTTTTAATCTTTTGTGAACAAAAGAACTTATAAAAGCCGGTATTCTCGCGTGAGCATGAATTAAGTCGATTTTGTAATCTGTAACAGCTTTTTTAATTATTTTGTAAGCAGAAAACATTTTTACGGGATTTTTCGTTGTAAGCGGGGCATAGATGTGCGTTATGCCGCATTTTTCAAGTTCTTTTTCGTAAACACCGCCGTTTGAAACAACATATACAATAAATCCGTTTTCGGATAAATAACGTGCAAGTTCAACCACATGAGTTTCGGCGCCGCCGATTTCGAGACCCATCAGCGCCAAAAGGATTCTTATTTTCTTTTTCATACTTCACCGCCATAAAAATTATACTTATATAAATATACCATATTAAACAAAAATTTTCAATTAAAATTTTATTAAATATCATTTATTTCTGTTTACAAATTAAAAAAAGTAATGTAAACTTATGAAAAAAGGAGCGTGCATTATGAAAAAATTAAAATTTACATCTATACTGACACTTGTTATTTTAGTACTTAATTTTTCTGCTTATGCAAAAATATACGACATTGTTGAAACAAGCACAATTTCGGACGGCGTTACGCTTAAAAACATAAAAAGGCTTGATGCGTCGGGCTGGCTTAACATTAACATTGCCGAGGCG
>CABUQL010000023.1 GCA_902493665.1 uncultured Eubacteriales bacterium | reverse complement strand
AAGGCTTACATTATTTTCTCTTACTAATTTGGCACCTTCCAAAAGCTGAGTATACGACGGGTTTGATTTAATTCCCGAAAGCTCAACAACCTTTTTGCCCGATTTGTTTAAAATTTCAATTACTTTGTCGTAAAGACCGCTTTTTTTAACAGAACCTTTTCCGTACATTAAAAGCACTGTGTCTCCGAAGTTTTTAAGCTCGCCCGAAAGCATATTGAGCGAATTTTTTCCGAAGTGTATTCTTGTCGGATTGTAATAGGTAAAATCAAATTTCATTTTTATAACCTCCGTTTTATATTATTATTGCCATTTTGGCATCGGATAATCGCACACAACACCTTTATAAACCATATTGGGTTCGACTCTCCGTTGCCTTAACAAAATATAATTATTTTATTCTGCCGATGATTCAAGCCATGTTGTAGATGTTTCTTCTCCCGGACATTCTATTGCAATATGAGAAAACCAGCTGTCATCTTTTGCACCGTGCCAGTGTTTAACATTTGCCGGAATTGCTGCAACATCGCCCGGTTTAAGACTTCGTTTTTCTTTACCTTCCTCGCAGTACCAGCCTTCGCCGTCTATGCAAAGAAGAATTTGTCCGCCTCCGCTTTTTGCATTGTGAATATGCCAGTTGTTTCGGCATCCGGGCTCAAACGTTACGTTTGCCGCAAATACGGTTTTATTCGGGTCGGTAAGGGGATTTAAAAAACTTCTTTTTGAAAAATACATCTTGTATGCGTTGTTTGGTTTGCCCAGTCCGAATACTCCGCCGTGCATACTGCTTTCGTCCCCGTCGTTGTAAACGTCTTTAACAACACGGAATGCCGCCCATGCGTTGGGCCATCCTGCATAAAAGGCAAGATGCGTTAAAATTTCCGCTATTTCTTCTTTTGTGACCCCGTTTTGTTTTGCAGTTTTTGCATGATATTCAAAAGATGAATCAACCATACCTTTGCTCACAAGGGCGGTAATCGTAATGATTGAACGAAGCTTTAACGAAAGTTTGTTTTCTCTCGACCATACCTCGCCGAAAAGAACATCGTCGTTAAGATATGCAAATTTCGGTGCAAAACTTCCGAGAGCGTCATGACCTGCTGTTTGTTTTTTAGATTCCATAAAACCGGGTTTTACAATAGAGAAAACTAAGATAAATGAATTGTTTTTTGTTTTCAATGTTTAAAAACCCTTCACCTCCTGTTGACAGTTTAAAGTTTAAATGATACAATACAACTGCAAGTTCATTTATATTCTACAACTTAAAGTTAACTTTAAGTCAAGAGTTTTTTGAAAATTTTTTGAAAAAATTTATAAATTTATTATTAAGGAGCAAAAATATGCTTTATACAGTGGGTGAAATGGCAAAGAAAATAAACGTTGCACCGTCAACGCTTCGTTATTATGATAAAGAAGGACTTTTGCCGTTTGTTGAAAGAAGCGGCGGCGGAATAAGAATGTTTAAAGACAGTGATATTGAGTGGATGCAGATTATAGAGTGTCTTAAAAAGACAGGTATGCCGATTAAAGAGATTAAAAAATTCATTGATTGGTGTATGGAGGGCGACTCTACAATAGAAAAAAGACTTGAGCTTATTAAAGAGCAAAGGAAAGAAGTTTTAAGGGAAAAAGAGCAGCTTAATAAAACTCTTGACACGTTAAATTATAAAATGTGGTATTACGAAACGGCAAAAAAAGCAGGAACATGCAGTGTCCACAAGACCATAAAAAGAGAAGATATGCCGAAAGAGATAAGAGAATATATTGAAAAAAGAGAAAAAGAAAATCTGTAGAACATTAAATAAAAACTCACAAAATCTATATAGCAAAATCCCGAAAATCTTTAATGCAAAAAAATCTGAAAAAGTAAAATTGAAAACACAAAAACCCATCGGCTTTGGCCGATGGGTTTTAGATTTAACAAAATATTAAAAACACAAATTGCAAAGACAATTACTTTGCAGCGCCGTCGCATCCCAAAACGTTTAAGATTTTGTGTTTAACCATGTCTTTAACAGCTTCTCTTGCGGGAGCAAGATACTGTCTGGGGTCAAAGTGCGAAGGATTGTCATGGAAGTATTTTCTGATTGTTGCAGTCATTGCAAGACGGATATCTGAGTCGATATTGATTTTGCAAACTGCACTCTTTGCAGCTTCTCTGAGCATTTCTTCGGGGATACCGATAGCATCGGGCATCTGTCCGCCGTTTTCGTTAATCATTTTAACGTATTCGGGGATAACGCTGCTTGCGCCGTGAAGAACGATAGGATAGTTCGGAAGCTGTTTTTCGATTTCTTTCAAAATGTCAAATCTGAGCTGCGGTTTCTGACCGGGCTTAAATTTGTATGCACCATGGCTTGTTCCGATTGCAATTGCAAGCGAGTCAACACCTGTTCTTGAAACAAAGTCAACAACTTCTTCAGGTCTTGTATATGATGCGTCTTCAGCAGAAACATTAACATCGTCTTCAATACCTGCAAGTCTTCCGAGTTCGCCCTCAACAACAACACCATGTGCATGAGCGTATTCAACAACTTTTTTTGTAAGAGCTATGTTTTCTTCGTACGGGAAATGCGAACCGTCGATCATAACAGATGTAAATCCGCCGTCGATACATGATTTGCAAAGCTCAAAACTGTCACCGTGGTCAAGATGAAGCGCGATAGGAAGATTTGTTTCTTCAACAGCTGCTTCAACAAGTTTTACAAGGTATGTGTGGTTTGCATATTTTCTTGCACCCGATGAAACCTGGAGGATAAGAGGAGCATTTACTTCTTTTCCGGCTTCTGTGATACCCTGAATGATTTCCATGTTGTTAACGTTAAAAGCACCGATTGCGTATCCGCCTTCGTAAGCTTTTTTAAACATTTCTTTTGTTGTAACCAATGGCATTAAAATCCACTCCTTAACATTTTTTGCTATTTAACATTTTAGCACAAACACATTATAAAATCAATACTTTTTTATGTTGCTTAAAAAAATCGTTTAATATACGCAAAAATCAAATTAATATTGACAATTTACGCAAAAATGGTATAATGTTAAGTGTTAATTTGTTTTGATAATTTGCAAAATAATACTTTGTCTTTATTTTTGAAAGGATTGATACATAATATGAAAAAACTTCTCGCACTTGTTATGTGCGTTGTTATGATACTTGCTGTTTTTACGGGCTGCAAAAACAATAATTCGGCATCTCTTTTGGAAAGCGGCGAAAAGATAAAAATCGGAATTGCCGCATATACAAACGATGATGACACAAAAGAAATTAAAAGCGGTCTTGAAGAAGGATTTGACGAAAACAAAATTTCGAAAAATATAGAAATTGATTATCAGAATGCGGCAAATGACGATAAAAAACTTGAAAAAATATGCTCCGACCTCATTAAAAAGAGCGATATTTTAATAACAATCGGAACAGAGGCTTCGGTTTGTGCCGCGTCGGTTCGTGAAAAGAGCGAAGTGCCGATATTTTTTGTAAACGTTAAAAATCCCATAACGTCACGTTTGATGTCGAACACAATAACTCCTTCAAAAAATATTACCGGAGTTATGGGAAATGTTACGCCCGACTGTGTTTTTTCGTTTGCGGCGGAAACGCTCGGAGGACAGCTTAAAAAAGTCGGTATAATTTACAATACCAGTGAGATTAATCCTTCATATGAAGTTAACGAATTAAAGGATTATCTTAATTCAAATTCAATTAAATGCTATGACGGCGTAATTGCAAATGTTTTTGACGCTCAGCAGTCGGTTATTAAAATCGTATCCGAAAAAATAAAGGTGCAAATGCAAAATGAGTCTGATAACGAAAATGTAAGAACTGCATTTTTCATTTCGTCCGATGAAGTTACAAAGCAGAGTATACCGGGCATTGCGTCGATAATAAAATCAACAAATTCGGTTGCATTTTTAACATCTGATGCAAATCTTCCGAACGAGCATTTTTACAGAATAACGCCTGTTTATAAATCACTCGGCAAAAAGTGTGCCGATCTTGTTTACTCATACGCAAGCGGAACAGATATGCTTGCAATTTCGGCAGTAAGCTCCGATGAATATAACCTTGTTCAGGGCGAAGCAAGCGCCGAAGAAGATAATACCGAAAACACTTCAGGCGAAAACCAATCGGAAGATAACAAAACAGCGGAAAATAAAACAGAATAGTAAAAATAAAGGGTGAAGCAAGCCCAATACTTTTTAGCGAGGGTGTCTGTGCTTTGCCCGTTTTTTATGAATAAAGAAAATTAAAACACATATTTTTTATATGTATAAAAAATAAAAAGCGAGGGATTTTTGTGACATTTATTGAATTTATCCAAGCGGCTATACTCGGAATTATTCAGGGCATAACGGAATGGCTTCCGATTTCGAGCACGGGACATTTAATACTTGCAAACGAATTTATAAAACTTCCTGTTTCAAAAGATTTTATGGATATGTTTCTGGTTGTAATTCAGCTCGGTTCAATCCTTGCGGTTCTTGTTTTGTATTTTAACAAGCTTAATCCTTTTTACATTGAAAACAAAAAAGTGAAACTTAAAAGCGAAACAATGTCGCTTTGGTATAAGGTCATAATCGGCATTATCCCTGCAGGCGTAATCGGCGTTCTTTTTGACGATAAAATCGATACATATCTTTATAATTCATACGTTGTATCGCTTGCACTCATTATTTACGGTATACTCTTTATCATAATTGAGAATAAAAATAAAGCGCCGAAAATTAAAGATATGACTTCTCTTTCATACAAAACAGCGTTTTTAATCGGAGTTTTCCAGATTCTCGCGCTTGTTCCCGGAACGTCAAGATCGGGTTCAACAATACTCGGCGCAGTCCTTTTGGGAACATCGAGAACGGTTGCTGCGGAATTTTCGTTTTTCCTTGCAGTCCCCGTAATGTTCGGCGCAAGCTTTTTAAAACTTGTAAAATACGGATTTTCATTTGCAGGAAGTGAATTTGGCATACTTGCCACGGGATTTATTGTTTCTTTCATCGTTTCTGTTTTTGCAATTAAATTCCTTGTGGGATATATTAAAAAACACGATTTCAAAGCGTTCGGATATTACAGAATTATTCTCGGTGTAATTGTGTTTTTGTATTTCATTTTCAGATAAGCAGATAAGAATTTAACATATTTTTTCAGTACACAAAAGTAAAATCAAGGAGATGCACATTAAATGAAATTAGGTATAGTAGGACTTCCGAATGTCGGAAAAAGCACACTTTTTAATGCAATAACAAAGGCGGGGGCGGAATCTGCAAACTATCCATTTTGTACGATTGAACCGAATGTCGGCATAGTTGCCGTTCCGGACGAAAGACTTAATCAGCTTGCAAAAATGTATAACCCCGAAAAAATAACTCCGGCAACGGTTGAGTTTGTTGATATTGCAGGTCTTGTAAAAGGCGCAAGCAGAGGAGAAGGACTCGGAAATAAATTTTTGTCGCATATAAGAGAAGTTGACGCAATCGTGCATGTTGTAAGATGTTTTGAGGATCCCAATATTGTGCACGTAGACGGCAGTGTTGACCCGTTAAGAGATATTGAAACAATCAACTTCGAGCTTATATTTGCCGATGCGGAAATGATTGAAAAGAGAATTGACAGAACGAAAAAAATGCTTAAATCGGGCGACAAAAAATACGCCGAAGAGCTTAAGCTTTTGGAAAGAATAAAAGAAACTCTCGACAACGGACTTCCTGCAAGAAGTCTTGAATACAGTGACGAAGATAAGGAATTTTTAAAAGAAATTTCGCTTCTTACATTAAAACCCGTAATTTATGCCGCAAACGTATCGGAAGACGACCTTTCTGACGGTGTTGAAAATAACAGTTTTTATATGTCGCTCGTTGAAGTTGCAAAAAAAGAAAATGCCGAAGTGCTTCCGGTATCTGCAAGAATCGAAGAAGAAATTTCGCAGCTTGATGATGATGAAAAAGCAGCATTTTTAAGCGAACTCGGATTAAACGAATCTGGTCTTGACAGACTTATAAAGAAAAGTTATTCGCTTTTGGGACTTATAAGCTATCTCACCGCAGGTCAGCCGGAGGTCAGAGCATGGACAATTAAAAAAGGAACAAAAGCTCCTCAGGCTGCGGGAAAAATCCATACCGACTTTGAAAAAGGATTTATCCGCGCGGAAGTTGTTGCTTACGATGACCTTATGGCATGCGGTTCGCATACTGCGGCAAAAGAAAAAGGTCTTGTAAGACTTGAAGGCAAAGATTATGTTGTAAAAGACGGAGATATTATTCTTTTCAGATTTAATGTGTAATACTTTTCAATTAGTTTAATTTATCGGATTTTGGCTTCCGAAATGTTATTTAATAAATTCGGGGTGCATTTATGAAAACATTTAATGAAATTAAAGAAAGTGCGGATTTTATAAAATCGAAAATTAGTAATAAATATGATACCGCTATAATTCTGGGTTCGGGACTTTCGGATATTTGCAATGATATTGATGCAAACAAATGCATAAAAATCAGCTATAAAGATATTCCTCATTTTAAAGTATCAACTGCTCCCGGACACAAGGGCGAAATGATTTTTACATCAATTTCGGGGAAAAATGTAATTCTTTTAAACGGAAGGCTTCATTATTATGAAGGATATTCGTTTGATGATACTGCATATCCCGTAATGGTTTTAAGTGCACTCGGAATTAAAAATCTCATTGTCACAAATGCGGCGGGAGGCATAAACGAAAGCTTTTGCGAGGGTGATTTTATGCTTATCTGCGACCATATTAAGCTTTGCGTCGAAAATCCTTTGCGAGGAAAAAACATTTCTAAGCTCGGACCGAAGTTTTTTGATATGTGCAATGCTTACGACAAAGATTTAATGAAAATTGCAAGAAAAAGCGCAAAAGAAGTAAATATCAGCTTAAAAGAGGGCGTTTATGCTTATATGTCGGGACCGTGTTTTGAAACGCCGGCAGAAGTTAAAGCTTTAAAAATACTCGGTGCAGATGCGGTGGGAATGTCAACCGTTTCGGAGGTTATTGCGGCAAATCACTCAAAGCTTAAAGTTATGGGCGTGTCGTGCATTACAAATATGGCAGCAGGAATTACAGGCAGACCTATAACGGCGGAGGAAGTTAACATTACCGGCGAAAAATCAAGCGAAAGCTTTAAAAAACTTATTAAGCAGATTTTAATTAATTTGTAAAATATCAAAATAAAATAAATTTTTTCCAAAAATATCACATTTCTTTATAAATGCAGTAAAAATATTGATTAAAAAAAGCAATAAAGTTATAATTTTATTAACTAAGGCACATGGGGTGTTTCTCCGGTGCCAAATGAAAATCTAAAGCATTTTGCAAAAGGAGAATGATATTTATGAAACTTGCGGTGTTTTCACCTGTTTTCGGCAATATGACGCTTGAAGAAATGCTTAAATATTTAAGCGAAAAAGACGTTCACAGTCTTGAACTGGGAGTTGGCGGATTTCCCGGAAAGAAACATGCAGACCCTGAAGTTCTTTTGGCGGACGATGCAAAATTAAAAGAGTTTTTAGACATTTTCAAAAAATATGATGTGGAAATCTGTGCGCTGAGCTGCCACGGAAATCCCGTTCATCCCGACGTGAAAATCGCGGCGTCTTATCACAAAGATTTTGAAAATGCATGCCTTTTGGCAGAAAAGATAGGAATTGATACAGTAATCACTTTTTCGGGCTGTCCCGGAGGCTCAAAAGACGATAAAACTCCGAACTGGATTACATGCCCGTGGCCGAATGATTATTCAAAAGCGCTTGTTTATCAGTGGGACGAAGTGCTTATTCCGTATTGGAAAAAGGCGTCTGAGTTTGCAAAAAAACACGGCATAAAGAAAATTGCTTTTGAACTTCATCCGGGATTTTGCGTTTATAATCCCGAATCGCTTCTTAAAATCAGAAATGCGGTAGGGGATATAATCGGCGCAAACCTTGACCCAAGCCATCTTTTCTGGCAGGGTGTTGATATAAATTATGCAATCAGAAAACTTGGAAATGCAATTTACCATTTCCATGCAAAAGATACTAAAATAGATGAAATAAACACAAAAACAACGGGTGTTTTAGATACCAAATCATACGCAGACGAAATCAACCGTTCGTGGATTTTCAGAACAGTCGGCTACGGTCATGACAAAATGACTTGGAAAGACATTATATCAAACCTTAAACTTGTGGGTTATGACGGACCTGTAAGCATTGAGCATGAAGACAGCCTTATGAGTCCTATGGAAGGTCTTTCAAAAGCGATTGATATTTTGCACGATGTGATGAGCGAAGAAACCACGGGGAACGCCTGGTGGATTTAACAGATTAAAAAAATCTGCGTTTATAACCCGTTTGGGGATTAAATTTTTGGTGCCTTCGTTGTTTTTGCAAACGAAAATGCGGCGGTGAATTTTTATGGCAGATCACAAAGTCAAATTTAATGAAGTCCCGAAAGGACAAAAAATGCAGTTTTTGTGGGATTATTACAAGTGGCCGTTTGTAATTTTTCTCATAATTGCCGTTTGTATAACATATTTTGTAAAGCTTATTTTCTTTACGCCCGCACCCGATATATCGGTAATTGTTACGGGGAAATATTATTATTCCGATGAAGATACAAATGCGATAAAAGGAACTTTTCAAAAGCTTTTGTCTTCAAACGGCGAAGACGAAAAAAACATAAGCGTAATTTCCATACAGTATAATTCCGATATGTATGAGTATGATTCACAGCAGTTTTTGGCAAATTCGTCTAAACTTACGGCAGAACTTTCAACTGTTGATTCGCTTATTTATGTTTGCGACGAAACGATGTTTGGATATTTAAAAGATGAAGATTTGGTTGCCTCAAACAAAGAAATCGGCGGCGACGGCAAAAATGATATAAAAATCCCTCTTTCAAAGATAATAAATAACGAAAGATACAAGGATTTATACGTTACACTGCGCCCGAAAAAGTATTCTCAAACCGAAGAGAGCACAAAAAACAACGAGAGATACGAAAACGCTGTAAATCTTATAAAGATTTTGGCTGAAAATGCCCCGGAGAGTTAGGCGAATATAAAAACAAAACACATAGGGAGAATGAAAAATGATAATAAAACCGGGTGTGAATTTTACCGAAATTAACGAAAAATTTGTAAAACTTAGTGAAAATGCGTTTGATGAAAAGGTAAGAGTTTTTGCAAACGGCAAAGAATGTACGGTGTTTTCGAGCACAAACTGCTATTTTGCAAGGGTATTCGGCGACGACTTTTCAGATGTTGAAGTTGAGTACTGCGACGATATTTCATCAGCTTGCATCGCACCGCTCCGCTACAAAAGAGAGATAACGTTTAGCGGAAAAAAAGCAAATTTCAAAGTAAAATGCGGCGATTACATAAGCGTTGAGTTTAATGGAAACATCGCAAAACCTGTATTCATTTTTGCCGACAGAAAAAAAGAATTAAACGATTACAACAATTGCACGGTTATAAAATATGACGACAACAAAATCTACGATGCCGGAACACTTTGTCCCGAAAGCAACACCGTTTTATACATCGGCGAAAATGCGATTGTAAGAGGAAAAATACGTGCCGAGTGTGCCGCTAACATAAAAATCATCTCAAACGGTATTTTTATTGCGGACGAAACAAACAAGCGCACCATGACGTTTTACAAAT
Source organism: uncultured Eubacteriales bacterium (assembly GCA_902493665.1). GTDB lineage: Bacteria > Bacillota > Clostridia > UMGS1810 > UMGS1810 > SIG430. The sequence continues at coordinate 601 of CABUQL010000023.1, read as the reverse complement.
GCAAAAATATAAAAATTGAGGGTAACGTTACTGTGGGACGCGGTTCATGGGTTACTGTTTTTTACGAGTGCGACAATGTGTTTATCGAAGATTACAAGGTGATAGGCGATATTATGTGCTCCGACGGAATTGATATTTGCTGCACGGGCAATGTTTACGTACATCATTATTTTACACGAAATGAAGACGATTGTCTTTGCATAAAAACGCACACGCAAACAAAAAACGGCAGTGACGATTCGAGTCAGAAAGAGATAAGCGGAGATGTTAAAAACGTTTATGTGTCTGACTGTGTTCTCTTTTGCGGAATAAGAGGAAACGGCATCGAAATAGGCTACGAACTTATGAACAGTGTTGTTTCAAACATTGTTTTCAGAAATGTCGATGTAATTCACAGAGGCACAAGAAGCGAAAAGTTTAACAGAAGCGTTATATCAATCCACAATGCGGGCAATGCTACTGTTAAAGATGTACTTTTTGAAAACGTAAGTGCACAGTATACAGAGGAAAACTTTATTCACGTTGTTCCGATATGCAAAAAAATCTGGGGCAGCGGCAGGGGAAAAATGGAAAATATTACTTTCAGAAACATTGAACTTAT
>CABUQL010000022.1 GCA_902493665.1 uncultured Eubacteriales bacterium | reverse complement strand
GCGATAAAGAAAAGCGAAAATGTTGCAATTGAAGATACACCGGCTGCAAGACCGTCGAGGCCGTCAATTAAGTTTACGGCATTTGTTACACCAACAATCCATATAAGCGTAATGGGAAGGCTCATCCATTTAAGCGGAAGAACGCCGCCTTCTACCATAAAATTAGGAACGCTGATGTATGTTATTTTTATTCCGTGAAAATACACAATAAGTGCACAAACAATTTGAACCAAAAGCTTGATTTTCGGTTTTAAAACTACGGTATCGTCGATAATTCCGGCAGCTATTATAAGAAGCGAAGCGATAAATATGCCTCTTGCCTGAACATCAAACGGTCTGTAAAATAAGATAAGTCCTATTAAAAATCCGAAAAAAATTGCGAGACCGCCTATAAGCGGAGTTGTTTTTGTATGGATGTGACGTTTATGATCGGGTATATCAAGTGCGCCGATTTTATACGCAAGCTTTCTCACCGCGGGCGTTGATGCAAACGCAGCTATAAAAGATGCGGAAAAGCACAATATAAGTGATATTACTTTCATTATTTTCCTCCGGTTACTTCGTTATGAATTTGCGGTCAACATAGCCTATTCTTCTGTGAACTTTCGCAAGCGTTTTTCTTGCAAGTTTTTCTGCTCTGTATGCGCCGTCGCTGTATACTTTTTCTATATAATCTTTATTTTTCTTTAAATCTTCATAGCGTTCTCTTATGGGACGAAGGTGCTCAATAACGGCCTCTGCAACCGCAACTTTAAAGTCACCGTAGCCTTTGTTTGAAAACTCGTTTTCAATTTCAGGCACATCTTTTCCGGTAACAGCACCGTATATTGAAATAAGATTATTTATTCCGTCGTGTCCTTCTCTCATTCTGATTTCGTTATCGGAATCGGTAACGGCACGCTTGAATTTTCTCATTATTGCATCAGGCGTATCAAGAATTGATATAAATCCGTTTTCGTTCGGGTCGGATTTAGACATTTTTGCAGTCGGATTCTGAAGACTCATAATACGCTTTGCTCCTGTTTTCGGAACAAATGCGTCAGGCATTTTAAACGTTTCGCCATATACGCCGTTAAAACGTGCGGCAATATCGCGCGTGATTTCAAGGTGCTGGAGCTGGTCGTGTCCTACCGGCACAAGGTCCGTCTGATAAAGTAAAATATCTGCCGCCATAAGAACGGGATAAGTAAAAAGTCCTGCGTTTATATTATTTGCATGCTTTGCCGATTTATCCTTAAACTGTGTCATTCTTGAAAGTTCGCCGAGATAAGTGTAGCAGTTTAAAATCCACGCAAGTTCGCAATGCTGAGGAACATGCGACTGAAAATAAACTATATTTTTTTCACCGTCGATTCCGCACGCAAGATATTGCACAAGAAAATCCAAGCATCTTTTTCTAAGCTGCATGGGATCCTGTCTTACGGTAATTGAATGAAGGTCAACAACCGAAAAAAGACAGTTGTAGTCATTTTGCAGGTCAACCCAGTTTTTAAGCGCTCCGAGATAGTTTCCGAGCGTTATGCATCCTGTCGGCTGAACACCGCTGAATATTGTTTTTTTATCTTCCATTTTTGCACCTCTTAAGCATTTATTTCGTCATTAATAAGTTTTCCTAAAATTTTAATTCCCTCAACGATTTTGTCGTTCGGCATTGTTGAAAAATTAAGTCTGAAGCAGTTTGATTTTGCATCGATATCTATATTGCATGTTCTTCCGGGAACGAATGCAACTTTATTTTCCAAAGCTTTTTGGAACAAAACCGCACTGTCCATGTTTTCGGGAAGTGTGCACCAAAGGAAAATTCCGCCTTCGGGACGTGTATAAGAAACGCATTTCGGGAAGCACTCGTCCATAGTTTTAAGCATAAGCGCACATTTTTCTCTGTATAAGTCGCAGCCTTTTTTTATCTGTAAATCAAAATCGTTGTTTTTAATAAATTCATCAACCATCATCTGATTTAAAAGCGGTGTGTGAACATCATTAACCTGTTTTGCAACAACTGCTCTGTCAACAATTTTGTCGTGTGCAACCATATATCCGACTCTTATTCCGGGTGAAAGTGTTTTCGAGAAAGAACCCACATAAATAACACGTCCGTTTGTATCAAACGATTTAATTGCGGCAACATTTTCGCCTGCAAAACGCAAATCGCCGTACGGATTGTCTTCAATTATGTAAGAATCATATTTTTCGGCAAGTTCCAAAAGCTTTTTCCTTTTTTCAAGCGACTGCGTAATACCTGTAGGATTCTGGAAAGTCGGTATTGTGTAAATAAGCTTGATGTTTTCTGTTTTTAAGAGATTTTCAACTGCATCTGTGTCGATTCCGTCACTTAACACGTCAACACCGTAAAGCTTTGCATTAAATGAACGGAACGAATTAAGCGCACCGATAAAACTCGGCTCTTCAACTATAATTCCTTCGCCGTCGTTAACCATCGAACGAACAGTCAAATCGATTGCCTGCTGAGCGCCCGTTGTGATGATTGTCTGGTCAAAATCTTTGCCGACATTTATTTTTTTGCAAAGTGATTTTACCGTTTCAATAAGCGGTGCATATCCTTCGGTAATTCCGTATACAAGCGCTGCATTTCCGTTGTTTTTTAAAATATCTGCTGCAATATCGGCAAACTTTTCTTTCGGAAAAACTTCGGGTGAAGGTATTCCGCCGGCGAACGATATAATATCACTCTTACCTACCATTTTAAATATCTCTCTTATAGCCGAAGCTTTAAGATGAGTAACTCTTTTTGCAAGTGAATTTGAAATTTCCATATTAATTCCTCCGTTTGTTACATTTGTTCTTTCAAAATTTGTTTATTACATTTGATCATCTATATATTTTACAAATTTATACACAATAACCGCTGCTTCGCACCGTCTTGCAGTGTTTTTCGGCATAAACGTTCCGTTTTCATATCCGCTTATTATATATAAATTTTTAAGCATATATACATATTTCTTTTTTGCCAAATCGATATTTTCATCATCCGAAAACAAAACATCCGGCTGAGAATCCGCCTTGATTTTCATAAGACCGAGTGCATACCCTATAGAGGCTGCCATTTCTTCTCTTGAAATTGCAAGCGAATAATCATCATTGTAAAAAAGCTTGTCAAATCCATATTTTTCGGCAGATGCGATATACGGATACTGCCAGTTGTTTTCACTGCATTTATCGGTTTTTGCATCTTCATCCAAAAGACCTGCCGCAGAAAAAACCATTTTTAAAAACTGACTTTTTGTAACGGAATCTTCGGGAGCAAATCTGTTATCTCCGACTCCGCTTATAATTTTTAAATCCGCAAGTGCATATATGCTTTCCTGCGCCCAGTTTACATCAATTATATCACTGAATATATTTTCGTTGTTTTCATATTCCTCCGGAACGTATTCCGTCATATGCTTATTAAAATCCGAAATAATCGGACCCACATTTTCGGCGGACGCACTAAAGGAAATCAAAAACAAAAAAGCAAGCAAAACACAAATTGTCAGCTTCATAAAAATTCCTCATTTGCAAATAAATTATTATTCTTAATCATAACACAATTATATACAAAAATCAATAAGTTTTAACATCTTTCACACTATTTTGATTGTTAAGTTTATCTATACCCGATTTGTTTTTAATATGCATTAAATCTTTGCAAAAGCAAAAAAACGACATTTTTTTGACTTATATGTAATGTATAATAAGCAAAATACACAAAGTGTTAACAGCTCTTATGTGCATATTGACCAATTTTTTCATATTTTTTTTAATAATATTGACATTTTGCACAATAAAACTTATAATTAAATTAGCAAGCACAGTTAAACAAAGGAGATATTTATTATGGAAATCACAAACATTAAAATCAAAAAATTTGCTACGGAAGGAAAAATACGTGCGATTGCTTCAATTACAATTGACGATTGCTTTGCTATACACGATGTTAAAGTGATTGAAAACAACGGCAAAGTTTTTGTTGCAATGCCGAACAAAAGACTCAAAGACGGTACGTTTAAAGATGTTGCACATCCTATTAATGCAGAAACACGACTCACTATTGAAAATGCCGTTATTGATGCATATAACAATGCCGAAGTGGAAGAATAATTTTTTCTTACATATAGCTATAAAAGATGGTGCTTTTTTACACCATCTTTTTTATTGTCCGGTTTTAAAAATACGTTTTAAAATATGGTTATGTCTCTTTATTTTTTGTTAGATTTTTAAATCTTCATAACACCTCTTTAATATCTTTAATCCCTCCGAAAACAAAAAGGTGCAAAGCATAGATTATCATAAACACCGTCGCCGAAAAAATCACGCTTTTTGGCATATTTAAATTATATAAATAAACGCCGCCTGTAAATTTAACAAGGATTTTGTAAACCAAACATGCCAAAACCGCTATTAAAATATGTAAAATCCATTTTGAAATTCCGAGTGTAAAATTTACTTTCTTTTTAAGAGAATGTATTGCGCACACAGGAGTTAATATGTTGCTTACATACATTGTGAAAACAACTCCGGAAAATCCAAACATCGGCACAAGAAAGTATATCATAACAAGTCTTATAAACGAGTCTGCAACAGATATTGTAAGAAGCTGCTGTTTCATATTAAGCGCAGTCATGAAAGTAAATGCAAGTCCGTCAAGATACATAAGCGGCACAAACGGCGCAAGATAAAAAATCATTTTTCCGACTTCCCTGTTTTTGTAGAGTATCTCCCCTGCTTCATTTGAAAAGCACAAAAACACACTCATTACAAAAAGCGACAGTACAAAGGTAAGCTTTGCAGATTTTGAAATTGTAACGCCCGCTTTTTTTGTGTTCATAGTAACATCTGCGGCGGTAATTTCGGGAATCAAAAGTGTTGAAAAAGAGCTTATAAGCGCCGACGGGAAAAGCAGTATCGGAACTGCCATACCTTTTAACATTCCGTATTTTTCAAGCGCCATATCGGATGTGAGTCCGTAAATTTCAAGACTGTGCGGTATAAGAAAATTTTCGGCGGTTCTAAAGATATTTCCCGCAAGAGAACCCGACGCAAGAACCATTGTCAGCGAAAGAAAAGATTTTGTAATTTTTTTTGCATCACAGGTACCGAAACTTTTATCAGAATCAAAAAAATAAAACAGTATTAAAACCGTACATGAAGCCATTTCCGAAATAAGTATTGAAAATATTACGGTTGTGCAACCATGAACGGAATTTACATTTGCGTACTGTGAAAAAACAAACACAACAATAAAAATCTTTAAAAAGTCCTCGGCGATTTGCGACAATGAAATTTTGTATATTTTGCTTTTTGCAACAAAATATCCTTTAAGACAAGCAGAAACTGAAACGGGAATAATGGCAAAACTAAAAATTCTGATTGCCGTACTTGCTTCAGGGCGGTGCAAAAAGCTTTTCGCAATATAATTACCGGCAAAAAACACCGAAAAACCCGTAAGCATACTCGTAAAAAGTGCATAGCAGAGTGATACCTTTACGGCAGTATGTGCCATGGTTTTTTTGTGCGGACCGGTTTTTTCCGAAACAATCCTTGCGCACGATACCTCTGTTCCCGCACACGAAAATGCAATCATAAGAGCATATACAGAAAAAATAAGATGATAAAGCCCCATTCCTTTTGCGCCGATTTTATTGGAAAGGTAAACTTTAAAACACATTCCCAAAACCTTTAAAAACATTGATGTTGCCGAAAGAATGAGCACATTAAAAAACATTTGTTTTTTTCTCACAAATAACCTCCGCATAAAATCTTAATAAAAACGCTATTGTTCTTATAAAATGTTTATGATTGTTATTTTGTAATATGAAAAACAAATGCCGTAAATAAAGATGCAAAACCGCAGGCAATAAAACTTCACGTTTTGCATCTTCAAAAATTGTTGTTTTTAAAGCTTTTAAGTTATAAAATTTCGTCTATTACATCGCAGAGATTTTCACTTTTTGTATAAAAATCGCAAAGCGGTATAATCTTTTTTTCATTGTTTTTTGATGTTATATCATAAATTCCGATTACATTGTAATCATACTTTTTTGCAGTTGAAATTGCAACAAACGAATCCTCAAAAATATATGTATCGTCTTTTTGCGTTTTAAGCTTTAAAAGAGCATCGTCAAAAATGTCGGGACAGTCCTTCCCTTTCCCGCACTCTCTGCACGTTACAATAAAATCAAAATACTTATCAAGGTTAAGTCTTTCAAACACAATCTCAACAATAGGTCTGTCCGATGCGGTTGCAACACACATTTTAACTCCGGATTTTTTAAGCGTTTCAAGGACATTAAGTATTCCGTCTTTAAGCTGAACCTCTCTTCCGTAAAATCTAATCATTCTGCTATTGATTTCGTTTGTCATTTCCGAAACGCTTATATTAAGGTTAAATTCTTTTTTTACGTACTCCCCCATCTGCGAAACACTCATTGTATTAAGATGGTTTATGTGCTCTGCCGTAAGTGTCACTCCGAGCTCATTAATATAATCCGTTTCAATTTTCTGCCACTGCGTCATACTGTCAATAAGTGTTCCGTCAAGGTCGAAAATCGCCCCTCTAATTTTATTCATAAATATCTCCTTTTGAAATGCTAAAATTACTCTTCGGTTGAACTTCCTCCATTTTTAAGCGCTTCGTTTTCTTTGGTAAGTTCGTCTATTTTGCCGTTAAGATATATTATCTCTTCTTTGCTTTTTTCAAGTTGCTGTTCGTATTTTTCCGAAATTTGTCTTTTTTGCTCGGCAAGTTCTCTGCCTGCATGCGATACTTTTGAATTTGAAATAAGAGCAAAACTTATGACAAATGAAACAACAAACATTGCAACGCACATTAAAATATACCCTATTCTTCGTCGGATAATCGTATTTTTTGCATCGTGTAAAAATTCGCCGTAATTAATCACATTACACCTCCAGTTTTATTTCGCAATTATTATAAAACGAATATATATAACATTCAAAAATGCTTTTTCCCGTCATTTTTTCAAGCGCCAGCTTGTAAAACTTAAGCTGAATACTGTATTTTTTTAAGATGTCTTCACAGCTCGCTTTGTCGGTTTTATAGTCTACAAGAATAATATTATCATTTTCATCGGCAAAAAACAAGTCAATTGCACCCTGAACAATTATTTTTTCATCCAAATTGGCATCGGGGAAGACATCTTTCGCACTTTGTGAAATTTTAAAGGGCGTTTCTTTAAATATCTTTTTGCCGCTTCGTATTCTCGCTCCCAAGCCGGAAGAAACAAAATTATATATCAGCGATGAATCTATAAGCTTTGCATCATCTTCGTTTATGATTTTTTCATCCGTCAAATCAAGTATTGCCTTTTCTATATCGTTTTTGTCATTTATCAAATTAAAATCAATATATTGCAGCGCTTTGTGAAATGCAGTTCCCTTTGCGGCGGCGTCTGATTTTTGATAAAACTTCGGTGCCGGCATTTTTTCGTTTTGATAAAACTTATAACCACTGTCTTTTTCCTCATAAAGCTTTTTAATCTCGCTTACGGTTACATTCTGGAAAATAGGTTTGTAATCATCTCGGTATCTGTATGAAAGATGTGAATATATTTTGCCATGCATATCTGAATAGACGGCATCTTTATTAATATCAAAATTTCTCTCTGTGTTTTTTTCGGTTCTTTCAAGCGCACATAACGATTTCGGAATTACACTTAATGAAAACCTGCTTTTTTCATCCTCGTCATTAAATATCTTGCCGAATTGATTTTGAATTGTTTTTAAATCATTATGACAGAAAAGCGCAGGAAGAATCCAGTCAAAATACGTGTTTGCCTCTTCTCTTATTTTTTTCGGAAGAACAAAATTTTCATTATGCACCGAAAGCATTAACGATATGTTTTTAAAAATCTTTTGCGCATTATTGACTACACCTGTTATATAAAGCTTTTCTTTGGGACGTGTAAGTGCCACATAAAGTATTCTTTCTTCTTCCGAAAGTGTTTCGAGATGGATTTTATTTTTAATTGCGTTTTTAATAATCGGAGTGTACGAAAATCTTTCGCCGTAATTTACATATTTAATGCCTATTCCAAGCTCTTTGTGACACAAAACATTTGCGTTTTCGTCGGACAGATTAAACTTTTTTCCGCACTGTGACAAAAAAACAATCGGAAATTCAAGTCCCTTGCTTTTATGAATACTCATAATTCGTACAACGTCATCGGATTCGTTTACAATTTTTGCCGCATCTGTGTCGGAATTTCTTGCAATAATGTCATCAACAAACTTTATAAAGTTGTATATACCTTTAAATTCGGTTGTTTCAAACTGCGATGCCTTGTTTATAAGAATACGCAGATTAAGTTTTTTCTGCTCTGCCGCATCAAGCGTTCCGATATAAGTAAGATAATCCGTTTTTTCAAGCACTTTCCAGATAAACTCATCTGTCGGAAGGTATTTTGACATACTTTTAAGTTCATCGGTAACACTGATAAAATTTTGTATTTTCTCGGAAACACCGTCATTATGACTGTCGTTGTAACTAACAAGTGCATAATAGAAAAAATCGTCACGGCAAAAAAGTCTTATTTTAATAAAATCTTCATCTGTAAAACGGAAAATTCCGCTTCTTAAAACAGATGCAAGATTAATGTCATCAATAGGATTGACTATAATCTTTAAATAGCTTAAAATAACCGAAATTTCCGGTGAAGTAAAATATGAAGCGGACGAATCCGAAAAAACGGGAATTGAAAGCTGATTAAAAATGTTTTCAAAAATCTCGGTTTTGCCGCTTGTGCTTCGCATAAGAACGACAATATCCCTATATGAAACGCTGCGTTTTGTTTTCAGCGTTTTGTCGTAAACCAAAACTTTCGATTTTATAAGCTCATTTATTTTTTTGCCGATATAAATTGCTTCGCTTTCTGCATTTTCAAATTCTTCACTTTCCGATTCTCCAAGCAAATCTTCATCAAAAGCCGTCGTAAAATTCATCGCAGAGTTGTTTTTATCTATAACCGCAACTTCAACATTTTTAAATTCATCCGGAACGCTTTTGTATTCTTCGTTTTCGTTTTCTTCAAGATAATCGGTGTACTCAATACCGCCGACATACGGGTCCATAATGCGCTTAAACACATAATTTGCCGCATACAGTATTTCTTTTCGGCTTCTAAAATTTTTTGAAAGCGAAATTTTGTTGTATCCGCCCTCATCGCATTCTTCAGTATATGTGTTCATTTTATCGATAAAAAGCATAGGATCGGCGTCTCTGAATTTATAAATACTCTGCTTTGCATCGCCAACCATAAAGACATTTGCTCTGCCTTCATCGCACCCCGATATAAAATAAAAAATCCTGTCCTGTATAGGATTGCAGTCCTGGTATTCATCAATATAAATCTCGTCAAATTTCTTTGATATTGCAAATGCTTCTTCGCTTTTTTTGCCGTTATCATCCTGCAAAATTTTAAGCGCAAAGTGCTCAAAATCAGAAAAATCTATCATACCTTTTTCTTTTTTTACATCGGCAAATTTTTGCGAAAACTTTTTAACTATCTCGCAGATTTTTTCAACATACACCGATATAAATTTGCAGTCCTCTGTAAAATCGGACTCACAAACCGTTACAAAAGACGCAGCATTTTTAACGCAGCTTTTAACTTCTTTTCGTACCTCTTCCACTCTTTCAAGAACAACGTCGGACAAATCTCTTTTATAAGAAGACGAAAATACGGCAAATTTAATTTTTTTGCTTGCCTCAAAAAAACTGTCAATACTTTGGCAGCTTGAAAGCAATGTGTCAACTGTTTCAATGTCTTTTTTGATTAATCCGACACATGATTCTTCGTTTGAGTTTTCACAAAAATTTTTAAGTTCTATACATAGATTAACCGCAAATGTAAGCTCACTTTTGATTTTTTCAAGAATAAGACTGCTGTGAACTTCAAAATCGGCATTTTTATAAAAGTTTACAGACATATCAAGCCATTTTTGCGGATTCGGAACCGAAATTGAAAAGTCATATACTTTTTTAACTATACTCAATAGCTTTGAATCCGTTTTGCTTCCGGCACAGTATGCGTCAACGAGCGATAAAAAAACATCATCATCGGCATCGTAGTATTCTTCAAACACGCTTTCCAAAGCTTCCGACCTGATTCGTTCAACCTCCAAAACATCGCCTATTCTGAAGGACGCATCAAGGTCAATTTTGTAAAAGTACTGTTTTATAATGTCAAGACAAAGACTGTGTATTGTGCATATTTTTGCATTGTCAATTAAAAGAAGCTGCTTTTTAAGTCTTTTGTTAAACGGATCTTCGTTGATTCTTTTTATAATGTTTTGCTGAATTCTCTCTTTTATTTCGGAGGCTGCAGCGTTTGTATATGTAACAACCAAAATTTTATCTATATCGGTT
>CABUQL010000021.1 GCA_902493665.1 uncultured Eubacteriales bacterium | reverse complement strand
AAGCGGTATACTTATCGGTATGATTGCAGAGTATTACACAAGCTACGATTACAGACCGACAAGAAAAATAGCAGAGGCGTCAAAAGAAGGCGTTGCGCTTACGGTAACACAGGGTATGGCAGTCGGAATGAAATCCTGTATGCTTCCGCTTATAATCCTTGGCGGTGCAATAATTATTTCATATTATGTATCGGGAATGTTCGGCGTGTCTATGGCGGCAATAGGAATGCTGTCATTTGTAACCGCAACCGTTTCCGTTGACACTTACGGTCCTATTTCCGATAATGCTGGAGGTATTGCCGAAATGAGCTCGCTTGACAGTGAAGTAAGAGAAATTACAGATAAGCTTGATTCTGTCGGAAATACAACGGCGGCAATAGGAAAGGGCTTTGCAATAGGCAGTGCGGCGCTTGCGGCGCTGTCGCTTATGGTATCATACCTTTACTCATATAACGACGTTACAACAGAACTTACGCTTAATCTTATTCAGCCTATGACGCTTGCAGGCGCTTTGGTCGGTGCAGCGCTCCCGTATTTCTTCTCGGGAATGCTTATAGAAGCGGTATCCAAAGCGGCAAGAAAAATGGTAGAAGAAGTAAGAAGACAGTTCAGACATGAACCTAAAATATTAACCGGCGAAGTTGAACCTGATTACAAAAACTGTATTGAAATTTCTTCAAAAGGCGCAATATCCGAAATGAAGATACCTGCGCTTTTGGCAATACTTGTTCCCGTTATATCAGGATTCTTATTCGGCCCGTCATTTGTCGGAGGAATCTTAATAGGCTCCACAATATCGGCAATAATGCTTGCCGTATTTACCGGAAATGCCGGCGGAGCATGGGATAACGGAAAGAAATATATTGAAACGGGCGCACTCGGCGAAGACTGCGGAAAAGGAAGCGATGTTCACAGTGCAGCGGTTGTCGGTGATACGGTCGGCGATCCGCTTAAAGATACGGTCGGTCCTTCGCTTGACATATTTATAAAAATTATGTCAGTTGTATCGCTTGTTGCCGTTGCGGTATTTTCAAAATACAACTTGTTCTCACTTCTTTTTAAGCTTTAGGCAAACGAGACTCGAACCCGATATGCCATGTAATTAAAAAAGCACCCATTTTAAATGGGTGCTTTTTAAATAGCCAAGTTCTTATTTTGCACTGTTTTTAAGTTCTTCCATACAGTCTGCACAAATATTCTTTTCTTTATAGTTAATAACATTTCTTGCATTACCGCAGAATATGCATGACGGCTCATATTTTTTCATAACAATTGTGTTGCCTTCAATAAATATTTCCAAACCGTCTTTAACGTCAATATTCAAAGTTTTTCTTAGCTCGCTGGGAAGTGTAACTCTGCCTAATTCATCAATTTTTCTGACTATTCCCGTTGATTTTAACATAACAACACCGCCTCACATAAAAATTCTTAGAATACTTTTAAAAGATTTTATAGTATTTTTTATTTAATGTAAATATACAAAGAAACAATTTAATATAATTGTAATGTTATTGTTGAAATTTGCATAAAAATTACAATATAATAATACAAAAATTGTGAGGTTTTTACAATGATTGACATTATATGGGCAGGTATGATAATTATTTCGCTTATTTTATCTTTTTTTACAAATACGGTTGACGAAACGATAAATGCCGCTTTTAAAGGCGCAAATGAGGCTCTGAAAACCGTTTTTGGATTTGCCGGGGCTATGGCAATGTGGTGCGGAATGATTAAAATTGCCGAAAAAAGCGGCCTGACGGATATTTTTGCAAAAGTCATAAGACCTGTAACGTCTTTTTTGTTTCCGCATCTTAAAAGAAGGGGAGCAGCCGTTAAAGCAATTTCAATGAATATGGTTGCAAATCTTTTAGGGCTTGCAAACGCCGCAACACCGCTTGGTATTGCGGCGATGAAGGAACTTAAAAAGATATCGAAAAAAGACGGCGACGCAACAGATGAAATGTGTATGTTTGTGGTTTTAAACACTGCATCAATCCAGCTCATACCGTCAACACTTATTGCAATACGCTCTTCAATGGGGTCAAAAGACCCGTCGCAGATAGTCGTTCCCATATGGATTGCCTCTGTTTTGACCGCGATTTTCGCCGTATTTTTGGTGAAATGTTTTGAGAAAAGGAGAAAACTATGAAAATATCATCGTTTGCGGTGCCGATTATGATGCTTATAATTATTGCGCACGGTGTTTTTAAAAATGTCAGCGTATACAGTGCCTTTTTGGAGGGGAGTTTTGAAGGACTTAAAACCGCAGTCGGAATAATCGGCCCTATTCTTGCAATTTTTATATCGATAAATATGTTTCGTGCAAGCGGTGCGCTGACGGTTGTTATAAATCTTTTAAAACCCGTAACGAATTTTCTTAAAATTCCCGAAGAAATGCTTCCGTTTGCTGTTTTGCGCCCGATTTCGGGCGGCGGTTCGCTTGCAATGGCGACCGATATTTTTAAAAAGTACGGATGTGATTCCTTCGTCGGACGTGTTGTTTCCGTACTTATGGGATCAACGGAAACAACCTTTTACGCAATAAGCGTGTATTTCGGAAGCATCGGAATAAAAAACACACGCCATACTGTTAAAGCGGCGCTCATGGCGGATGTTTTTGCACTTTTTATATGTCTTTTTGTCTGCCGTTTGATATTTACATAAAGATGTTGAAAAACTCTGAGGGTTATGATATAATTTGAAATAATAATGCTTTTTAGGAGGATTCAAATGAAAAAACTAACCGCTTTTTTAATTGCATTTTGCATTGTTTTTATAAATGTTTTTGCGTTTCCGAATTCAATCTGGAAACCGCTTGAAATGTATAACGGTGCTATGCGTGACAGCGATGATTTAAAGATGTATTCTTATGGAAAGCAGCTTATTTCGATTATGGAAAATGAGGCAGATTCACAGGAAAAAACAGAGTTTCTTGCGGGCAAATATGAGCAGATGTCAAAATGCGCAGAAAGGCTCGGATACATAAATGAAGCGGTTATGTACTATGAAAAATACATACCTTACGGTAAAATTATGAACTGGACAGACGGAGTTTTAAGTGCTCAAAGCAAAATCAGTGCACTTACGCCTTCTCTTGATGTTTATGTAACTGACAGTGAGTATTATCCCGAAAATTTCGGTGCGAGATTTGAACCGGAAAGAGGCGTTTATTTTGGTTCGTCGTATGACAATGACTCGCGCATAAACGATTACAAGTTTGAAAAAATAAAAAAGTACTTTCCGAAGAAAAATTCCGATTATCTTATTTATCTTGATTTCGGCGATGACATTACAACGCTTGGAAGATACAATAGATATTTTGAAGATGCAAAGAAAAACAACATAGCAGTTATGCTCGGCTGGAATCTTTTAAATCCGATAAATCCTGCAGATTACGATTCATATATAAAGCAGACGATTGATTACATTGATTCTTTTTCCATTCCCGTTTTTTTAAGATTCGGTGCTGAAATGAATGTTTCAAATATCGGAGATGACAGCGAACAATATATAAAAACTTTCAGGTATGTTGCAGATATTGCACACACGAAGAAAAATATTGCAGTTGTCTGGTCGCCGAATGACATAGGCGGTCTTGATAAGCCGTTTGAAAAGTTTTATCCCGGTGATGAGTATGTTGATTGGATTGGTGTGAGTCACTATGTTATAAAATATTTTCAGGGATTAAAGGATCATGGGAGTCTTACAGATGTGCAGGACACGTACTTTGCAACGGGAGATTATGCAAATTCGCTCCTCAGAATTAAGCATATTATGAAGTTTATTGAGGAAAATAATATTAAAAAACCGGTTATGGTTTCCGAATGCGGTGTTTCTCACAAGTTAAGACTTGAAGGAGAGGACGCAACCGATTGGGCGCTTATTCAGCTTTCAAAAATGTATAGCGAGCTTATTAAGAAATATCAGAATATTAAAATGATTAATTATTTTAATGTTTACCGAGGCGATGAACCTTATGCGTTTGAGCTTTACACAAACGAAGCTTTAAACAACAAATATAACGAACTTGTATCAGATGATTATTTTATTTCTGATATCGGGAAAAGTGTGCCTTATGGTTACATGCCGCTTTACGATAACGCAAAAATAAAAAACAAAAGCGAAATATCCATTGTGGGATATTACCCCAAGGTGCTTTATTCAAAGGTAAAAATCAGCATTGACGGTGCTGATTATCAAACGCTTTTTTCAATACCTTTTACTTTTTCACCCGATTTGGCAGAAGGCAGTCATAAAATCAAATTTGAGTATATGAGCGGCGATGTTGTGCTTTTGGAAAAAGAGATTAATGTTTTTATTGAGGATGAAATAAGCATTGTTTTAAACGGTGAAAAGGTTGAATATCCCGATAAAAAACCGTTTATTGAAAACGGAAGGACGCTTATTCCCGTAAGAGGACTTTTTGAAAAAATGGGAATGAACTTAGACTGGAACGATCAAACGCAGACGGTTGTAATAAATAATGACAAGTATCAAATCAGCCTTAAAATTGACAGTGAAATAATGACGGTTAACGGAAAAGAAATTAAAATGGACACTGCTGCAAAAGTTTCGGACAATAGAACTGTAATTCCGTTAAGGTATGTGTCGGAAGCTGTAGGGGCGAATGTTCTGTGGGACGAAGATACAAATACCGTTTTTGTGGAATATAAATAAATCAAAACTAAAATAAGGCAAAAAATGATATGAATTTGCTTTATTTTTTGTTTATGATTTTATTTGACATATTATGATGTAAGTAGTATAATAATATTAATCGGTAGGTAAGGTTACCGCAGGGATACGGGTTGCTGCCGCGAAGTGGTGGAGACACTATAAGAGGGTCAGCAAATCATATCGAACCAAGGTGTGATTTAATGCAATTTCATGCCCTGCGATACTAAAGCTTGTAACGGTTAAAGTTTTGTTTTTAGTTAAATTTTAACCTGCCTGATATCAGCGCAGGTTATTTTTATTTCAAAACGGAAATAATGAGATTACAGGAAACAAAGAAGTACAAATTTTTTTGAAAGGGATGATTAAATGGCTGCGGACAGTACGAAAGACATAAAACCACCTAATTTATGCAGTTTTTCGGCTGTAAGTTTTTCGGCCGTTTTGCATTTTTTATAGAAGGATTATGTCTTGTTGCTTTTTGATATTTAATAAAGGAGGAACAAGAAATTGGAAGAAAAAAACATAGATAACGATAATCTTGACACATCAAATCCCGATACTGAAAAATATATTGATGAAATAACAAAGCTTCTTTCACAAAGAAGAATTTCAAAAGTAAAAGAAATTCTTATAAAACTTAATTCAACCGACGTTGCGCTTATTTTAAGCGAAATGGAAGAAAAATATCTGCCTGTAATTTTCAGAATACTTCCGAAAGAATTTGCCGCCGAAACGTTTGTAGATATGGACGGCGACACTCAGGAAACTCTTATTAAATCGTTTACCGACCGCGAACTTAAAGAGGTTTTGGACGAGCTTTTTGTCGACGATGCGGTAGACATTATTGAAGAAATGCCGGCAAACGTGGTAAAGAGAATACTTAAAAACACGCATCCGGAAACAAGAAAGGCAATAAACGATATTTTAAAATATCCAAAAGACAGTGCGGGAAGCATAATGACAATCGAGTTTATTGACCTTAAAGGAAATATGACGGTTGCCCAGGCATTTGAAAGAATCAGATAAAGAAACCATATACACCTGCTATGTTATCGATAACAATAGAAAACTTCAGGGACTGGTAAGCATTAAAACGCTTCTTTTATCGGACGAAAAGGCGATTATAAGCGATATAATGGAAACAAACATTATTTATGCAAACACGCTTGACGATAAAGAAGATATAGCAAGAATGTTTGACAAATATGACTTTTTGGCAATCCCCGTTGTTGACAATGAAAACAGACTTGTCGGAATTGTAACGTTTGACGACGCTATGGATGTCCTTGTTGAAGAAAGCACTGAGGACTTTTCAAAAATGGCGGCAATCAGTCCCGCAACGGAGTCTTATTTTAAAACGTCTGTCTGGACGCACGCAAGAAACAGAATTGTATGGCTTTTGTTTTTGATGCTTTCCGCAACGATTACGGGAATGATAATTCAAAAATATGAAGACGCATTTAAAACAGTGCCGCTTCTTGTATCGTTTATCCCAATGCTTATGGGAACGGGCGGAAACTGCGGTTCGCAGTCGTCGACAATGATTATAAGAGGTATTGCGCTTGACGAAATAAAGCCGAAAGACCTTTTCAGAGCGGTTTTCAAAGAGTTTAGAATTGCCATTGTGGTAGGATTTTTGCTTGCTCTTGTAAACAGCTTAAGAATTGTTTGGATTTATCACAGTTCAAACGAAGTGTCCGCATATGTTCTGGCGCTTGTTCTTGCAATTACGCTTATGTCAATTGTCGTTCTTGCAAAGGTTATCGGATGTGCGCTTCCCATTGCTGCAAAAAAATGCAAACTTGACCCTGCAATTATGGCGGCACCGCTTATAACAACAATCCTTGACACTTGTTCGGTGCTTATATTCTTTAATGTTGCAAATCTTTTTATGGACAAGCTGATAAAATAAACTATTTCGGAGAAAAAATATGGACAGAAAAATTATTAACAAAAAAATCATTTTATTTGCGGTTTTGATATTAACACTTTCGCTTTTTGCAGGATGTGAGAGCGGCGGCGACGGAAAAGTTACAAATTCAAATGTTGTTGCCTGTATAAATAATTATCCGATACCTTCTTATGACATAGAAGGCGAGCTTTATGTGAGCACTGACGACCTTTCGCATTACGGATTTAACGTTTCAAAAAGCGGAAAAACATATAAAACGGATTTAAAAAAAGATGCTGAAATCGAGCCCGAGTATTACAAGGGAAAAATTAAGTATTATGATAAAAACGAAGCCGGAAAAGAAGGCAAAATATACAGAAAATCCGATGCAAAGGTTGTTATAGGCGATGCAAAATACGATACGGTAACAATCGGCAAAAAAACATATTTCCCGTTTTCGGCGCTTAAAGTTTTCTCAAACGGCACGTCATTTAAAGATGACGCAAAGAAAATTTATATAAATTCAATTGCGTCGCTCGGAGCCGACAAAGAGTTTTTATATGAAAAAATAAAAGGCAAAAACTACGAAACCGAAGATTTTATGCGGCTTAATCTTTCCGAAGTTAATGATATTTTCGGCACCGACTACAAGAGAGAGTTTATAGACAGACTTGCAAAAATTTCGTATAATGAAAAAGTGTGTCCGGTTATTTTGTATTTTGATTTTACCGAAGACGACAGTGCGAAAACAATGCTTAAATCGGAGGTTGTAAAAGCAGAGTATACATCAAAAGATGTAAGCATACTCGGCGGCATAAAGACAGGCAGTCTTTTGTCGGAGGCCGAAAAGATAACCGAAAGCGTTTTAAATGTTTATGACAGCGAAAATAAAGACGAATATTACGCAAAATACAGAGTTAAAAGAGAATATAATGTAATCTTCATGCTTGAAAAAGAAAAGGAAGATTATAAAATCACAAAAATTATTGTTGAAAAATAAAAATTCTAAAGAGATAACCCTTGTGCGCAAAAAAATGCGTATGAGGGTTATTTTTGTTTTTATTGATTTGTTTTTTGAGCAATTTGTAAAAAAATCGGCAATAAAAAAGAAAGTTATGATTTTTTTGCGGATTTGGGCATTTTATATCAAATTAAGTAAATAAGTTTTTGAATTGTTTTTATATATTTTGACAAGATTTTACCGCCAAATCAAATTATAATTAATTATACGTTTTAAAAAGATTAAATGACAAATGATAAGGGGTGTAACTAATGTCAAAATCATTTACGGCGCTTCCGCTTGGCAGCGGCAAATTAAACTTAAAGAGGGATTTGAAATTCTATGCCGATGAGGCGATTGATTTTGCCTTCGGCGTTGCTTTTTCAAATTCCGCCGTATTCTCCTCGTGCGCTCCGTTCGGACTTGCTTATTATGCGGCACGGTACGAAAACGGAAGCTGGATTGCAAAATTTTTGGGTGTGTTTTTGGGAATGCTTTTAAACGGCGGTGCAACCGGATTTATAAAATACATATTTCCGCTTATGATTTACACATTCGCATCGGCATTTATAAAAATTGAAAAAACATACATAAAAGCCGGAGTAATGGCAATGCTGCTTTTTCTGTCCGGTATGGCACAAAGTCTTGTAAGCGGACTTTTGCTTTTTGATATTGCAACGGGTGCGGTTGAAGCGCTTTTGTGCTTTGGCGGAGTTTACATTATAAAAAGCGGGTTAAGCCTTATAAGAGGCTCTGCCAAAAGAAGTATTGTTTCAAGCGAAGAAATACTTTGCGCAACGGCAGTTTATGCAATTTTAATACTTAGTCTTTCAAAAATTCCGTCATTTTACACCGTAAGCTTAAGCAATGTTTTAAGCATTACGCTTATACTTGTGATGTGCCAGAAAGGCGAAATCGGAATCGGCGCGGCAATAGGCGTTGTTGTGGGAATAGTAAACGGAATTAAAAATTACAATATGGCGGCAATTGTCGGAACGTACGCATTTGCGGCTCTTTGTTCGGGATTTTTTAAAATGCAGGGCAGAGTAGGGGTGAGTCTTGGATTTATTTTATCTGCGTCGCTTTCTTCAATTTTTTTAAACCCTGCGTCAGAAATGCTTTTAAATGTTTATGATATACTTGCGGCAACGGTTTTGTTTTTTGTTTTGCCCGAAAAAGCCGTTTCATTTTTAACATCGTTCGGGCAAAAAAGACTTTGCGGTGCCGATTTGCTTCAAAAAAATGAAGAGGCGCAAAATATCATACGGAAAAGAATGTCAAAAGCGGCAAATTCAATTGACGAGCTTTCAAAAATGTTTTTGCAGATAAAAAACTTTAAATACAAAAAGTCAGACATAATAAATATGTTTAACTGCGCTTCCGAAAAGGTCTGCGCATCGTGCCCTACAAAATATGTATGCTGGCAGAGCGATTATAAAGAAACATACAGACAAATGCTCGATATGCTTAAAATATCGGAAGAAAAAGGCAAAATCTCGCCCGATAATATGCCAGTATCCTTTAAAAACAAATGCACGAACCAAGCCGAGTTTGCCCTTGCATTTAACAATATGACGGAAGGTTTCAAAAATGACAGAATATGGCGTGCAAAGCTTTACGAAAGCAGAAAAAACGCTGCAAACCAGCTTAAAAACATATCCGGAGTTATAAAAAGTATATCGGATGACGTTTGTGAGGGCACTGATATTGAGATGGAAGACGTAATTAAAAACGAGCTGGACAAGCTCGGCATAAAAAGCAGTTACGTGTGGGTCATCTTAAAAAAAGACAATAAATTTGAAGTTATGATATCCGTCAAGAATTATTCCGAAGACAACGACGAGAGCATTAAAGAGGCGGTTGCAAATGCGGTCGGACAAAAAGTGAGAATCGGAAAAGCCATAAAAACAAACGGTGAGGCAGTTATAAAAATCTTGCCTGAGGAAAAGTTTTCGATTGATGTAAGCGTAAGTTCAAGATGCAAAGACGGAGAAGAAAAAAGCGGCGACAGTTATCTTTCCGTTTGTCTTGACGGCGGCGGACACGTTATGGCAATAAGCGACGGAATGGGCAGCGGCGACGACGCCCACAGTGAAAGCGTTTCTGCAATAAAGCTTTTGGAAGGATTTTTTGAAGCGGGCTTTGAGGCGGAAACATCGCTTAATTTAATAAATTCGGCTCTGCTTTTAAAAAGCGAAAACGATATGTTTTCAACAATGGATTTGTGTTCTGTTGATTTATGTGCGGGAAGTGCAAAATTTATAAAAATCTGCGGAGCGCAAAGCTATATTAAAACGGGCAACAGTGTTGAAAAGATAATGTTTTCATCAATACCGATGGGAATACTTGAAAAAGTCGATTTAACACAGTGCGTTAGAAAAATTAAAAAAGACAGTATGATTATTATGATGAGCGACGGCGTTGCGGACTCCGGCGAAGAAAACTGGGAAATGGAAACGCTGAAAGAAATAAACTCCAAAAACCCGAAAGTTATAAGTGATATTCTTATAAAAAAGGCGCTTGAAAATACGGACGGCGAGAAAAAAGACGATATGACGGTTATTGCCGCAAGAGTTTGGAGTGAGGCTGTATAATATAAAAAAATAAGGAAATAATTGTAATATCATAACGGCTGATAAGCTTAGATACTTTGGTTTAGTCAGCTTAAAAAGGGGAGAGGGATATATGCGGTCAAAAGATGACAACAATAAGGAAAACAGAGCATGCACAGATAAAAACTACAAAGACATATTAACCCAGGCCGATGATATTATACTTAAACTTATTTCCAAAACCGAGCCTGAAAAAAACTGTGACGACGCAAAATTTAAGGTGGTGCTTGCAAGCCTTGTCTGCACGCTTTTTGCACTTGCGGTAGTGTATGTAATAGTAAAATATTAAAAAAGATTGTCAGATTAATTCCCTTATAAAAAAGTACGCATATCACTTTTTGAGTGGTATGCGTGCTTTTTTGCTTTGATGATTTATTGTTTGTCTGTCAAATTTTATTTTAATTAAAGTCCCGTCGCAAACTCGTCAATAAAATATTTGCCGTTTTGCTGTTTTAATATTAAATAAAATGACGTTTCGGTTTGATTCGGATCAAAAACAGAATTTTCGGCAGGTATCATTTTTACTTTCGGCTGCGCAATCCATTCGCCGTCAGTAAAACCTTTTTCTGCTAAATTATCAACTGTGGCTATGCTTAAAGGCATTGCTTTTTTCATGCCGAAAACATAATCATCGCCAAAGAAATTGTCTACACAGCTTTGAGTGCAGTATCTTTTCATTTTCTCAAAATCCTGATTATAAAAAGCCTTAAAAAATAACTCCACTGTTCTTATCGGATCCTCCATTTCGATCAGATCTTTCTCTGTTTCCAATGCATTGGTTACGGAAAAGGTTATATCATTTCCGTTTTTATCAAAAATTTTATATTCTAATTTGTATAAGTGCATTCCG